>JAUUWJ010000048.1 GCA_030589175.1 Actinomycetes bacterium | reverse complement strand
CCGTTGCTTCATTACTTACAACAAAGACTCCATTAACTGATCCGGTATTAAGGGATGAGCTTAGATTAGAAACTAAAGCCGATATTGTAGACATGGAAGCGCTGTATCTTTTTATATCAGCAAATAATCTGAAATTACCTTTCGTAAGCTTAAAAGTTGTTTCAGATAATGCAGATAATGATGCCATACTTAATATAAAACAATATGGCAAGCAATGGTCTAAAGTACTTGGAAAAGTAGCTTTTGATTTCATAAATTATTATTTGGATTGCAGAGCCTCGATAAATATAGGCTCGTCTTCCTGCTAATAAAGCTGGCAATATATATTAACTCAAAGCAAAAGCTGTTGGCTGAAGGTTAACAAAATGAAAGTAAGTGTGATAATTCCGGTTTATAACCGAGCATCAATGATAAGAAGAGCGGTTACTTCTGTGCTAAAACAAACTTTTGATGCAGCAGAGGTAATTGTTATCGATGACGGCTCTGAAGACGACCCCTCCTCAACACTATCTGATATAAATGACGATAGGCTTAAAGTTATTAAACAAAAGAATAAGGGAGTATCTGCTGCCAGGAATTTGGGGATTGAAAAGAGCAAAAGCAAATGGCTTGCGTTTCTAGATTCAGATGATTTCTGGCTTCCTAGCAAACTTGAAAAGCAAGTGTTGTTTCACATTAGTAATCCGAGAATTTTGATTTCTCAGACCGATGAAATATGGAAAAGAAATGGCTCCATAGTAAATCCGAAGAAATATCACCAAAAACAACAAGGTGAAATATTTGAGATCTCCCTGGCTCGTTGTATGATATCTCCTTCGGCTGTAGTGCTGCATCGTTCTTTATTGAGTGAGGACGGTCAGTTTGATCCAAATCTTGAAGCTTGCGAAGATTACGATCTTTGGCTTAGAATTTGCGCAAATCATCCGGTTGGCTTAGTCAGCGAGAAACTTGTAGTAAAAACAGGCGGCCATGAGGATCAGTTGTCTCAAAAGCACTGGGGGATGGACAGATTCAGGGTTTACGCTTTAGAAAAATTGCTTCAGCAAGACTCACTTGATTATGGAAAACAAAAAGCGGTTGTTGAGACCTTAATGGAAAAGTTGGAGATTTTGAAAAACGGAGCGCAAAAAAGAGGAAAAAAAGCTGATGCAAAACATTACGACAATCTTTTCAATAAATATATTCAAAAAAGGTTAGAAGACGAAATAGCAATTTATGAAACATAGGATTTTAGGAAGCTCAAACCTTTCCGTCTCAGTTATTGGAATGGGCTGTTGGGCTATAGGTGGCAAAAAATGGGGCGCTGTCGACGACAATGCATCTACGGAGGCTGTTAAAAAAGCCTATGATTTGGGAGTAAATTTTTTCGATACCGCTGATTTCTATGGTTTTGGCCACTCAGAAGAAATTTTAGGCAAAGCTTTAAGTTCACATAAAGATGCAATTATTGCTACAAAAGTCGGCTTACGCTGGAACAATAAGGGCACAATAAAGCATGACCTCTCGGCTGATTACGTCATAGATGCTTGTGAAGCTTCTCTTAAGCGGCTCAACAGAGAAGTGATAGATCTGTACCAAATTCACTGGCCGGATCCCGATACTAATATTTCTAATACTATCCAGGCACTTCAGACGCTTGTTGATCAAGGAAAGGTACGTTATGTTGGCGCATGTAATTTAGACCTGGATCAGCTCAAGGCAATTAGCCAACTAGACTTCTTTGTTAGCTATCAAGATAGACTTAATTTATTTAGGCAAAAAGTAAAAAAAGATATTTTGCCGTATTGTCAGGAAAAACATATCGCCTTTATCGGTTACGAGCCTTTATTTAAGGGGATGTTAACCGGAAAGTTTAAGAAGAGGCCGAATTTTGACAAAGGAGATCATAGAAAATATAAAGGCCGGTTTACGGTCAATTTTGACTATTATAAAAAACAAGTAGATTTATTAAGAGATATTGCAGAGCGGCATAAGCTAAAAACATCTCAACTGGCATTAGCTTTACTGATCAACAACGAGGGTGTAACTACGGTAATTCCGGGAGCAAAGACGGCGAAACAAGTTGAGGAAAATATTTTTGCAGCCGAACTGGACGATAAAGTACTAGCTGCTTTGGAGTGCGAAATCAGTGAGGTCTTTGTCTGATGGCTGGTGACATTGATAATGCTCTTAATATTTTAAAAAGCGCCGGACTTAAACTCGGAACCAACTGGCAAAAGCTATTTAAAGAATTAATAACGGATATTGCCGGTCGCGAGAATATTGCTATTGCAGAAGTCCTTAAGAGTCCCTTTATTCAATCGGTGCTTAAAGATAAAAAGTTATCCGGCCCCCAAAAGCTTTCCAGGGTTAAGGCGCTTTTGCAAGAGAGGCGCTTTCCTCTGTATTCACAAACGATGAAATCTTTTAAAGAGCAGCTTGCTGAGCTAAAAATAAGCCCAAAATTAAAAGTTATACCTACTCCCTACTTCGAAGACGAGAACTTAAGATTTGAATTTAGCTATGATACGGATGATGAATTGGAAGAAATTCGCGCTGCTATTAAGAAACTTCAAGGAGCTGATTTAGTAAAAAATGTCCTTCGAGATACAAAGATTAATAGTTGAGAAAAGCGCTTTAAAGGAGCCCCTAACTGAGAAGATTTTAAAAAGATTTTCGAGTTTACCGGTTGAGTATGTTGATAAAGCAAAATCGGTAAAGAAGGGTTTGAAATCATCCGAGCTGCTTATCGCGGCCAACAAAGGAAGTTTTGTCAAGAAATGTCCGGGGACACCAAAATACGGATGTTGTGATTATTATGTACTTAACCTAGGCATAGGTTGTTTTTACAATTGCACTTATTGCTATCTCCATTACTATGTAAATTCTCCCTATTTTGTTTTTGTAAATATCGAAAAAGCTATCGCAGAAGTAAAGCAATTATGTAACAGGAATCCGGGTAAGATAATCCGTTTGGGAAGCGGCGAGTTCATCGATAGCATTGGTTTTAACGAGATTATAGATTTCAATAAGGTGCTGGTTCCTAAACTTAGCAAAATAGGTAATTTGTTATTTGAGATAAAAACAAAGAGCTCGGATGTAAAAAGTTTGCTTTCGTTAGAACACCGGGGCAAGGTCGTGGTTTCTTTTTCCGTTAACTCTGATGAGATTGCTAATAAAGAAGAGAAGGAAGCGGATTCTTTGCAAAAGAGAATAGAGGCTGCTCGACTTTGCCAGGAAGCGGGTTATAAAATCGGATTTCACTTTGATCCACTCATTTATTATGAAGGGTGGCAAGAAGGTTACCGGCAAGTAGTTGATATGATTTTTAAGCATATTGAGCCTAAAAATATTGCCTGGATAAGCTTAGGAGCACTGCGCTTCAACAAAGCGCTAAAACCGGTGATCCAAGAAAAATTTCCGAATTCAAAAATAATTTACGGAGAACTTGTTCCCGGCATTGATAACAAGCTTCGTTATTTTATAGCTATTCGCAAGAAACTTTTCAAAACCTTGGTTGAGAATATTAAAACGCACACCAAACAAGTTCCAGTTTACCTCTGTATGGAAAACAAAGACCTAGCCGATGAGGTAGGCGCAATAGCCGGCTTTAGCCTCAATTGACTATTTAAGCAAGTGGCTTAGTTTTAGTCCGAGGGCGAGAAAGCTCTTAATCATCACTTTTGTTGAAAGGTTATTTTACAACAAGCCCGACTCTGAGGGTATGCTCAATTTCTTCCTCTTCTAGCTGTAAATTTCGTCTTTCTTGACTATCCGAAAGTTTCATATGGGGGTTCGCGATCATTATGACAATTAATTCGTGTACGCCTTTCTTTTCAGGTACAAATAGATCCGCTGCAATAGTAGTTTTTTCTTTGTAATTTAGATAACAAAATTTAACTGGTTCTTGCTCTCCAACTTTTATAGGGATTTGTTTATAGTTAAGAAATGATACTAGGGCAAAAGGTAAGGGTTTTTTATTTTGCAATTTATTAGCAACATGAATAAAATACCTAAGCTTTTGTTTGGGTTTTACTTCCTCTTTAAACCATTCTTTTTTCTTAGAGCTTATATTTGCATTACTTTTGCTTAGGTAAATGGGTACGATTTGTTCATTATCTTTAATGTCAGTTGTTGCTTTTTCTAAGAAATTAATTGAAGGTGGTTCGGAGCTATCGACAAAAATATTTGAGCGTAAGGAATACACCATAGTATTATTAATAACTCGTGATGTACTATCTAATGAATGGTCATCTGGCTTATTAAGAACTAGCACAGTCAAGTCTTTAAAGCCTTTATCAAGTTGTTTGGTTTTAAAAGGAATCATTTTTGCATCATAAGAATCTATACTAAACCTTTGAGATAATTTGGGTTTATTATTTATAAACACTGGCGTTTGTTTGTAGTCTAAGAGCAGTGTAAGTAGATAGTTATTTTGTCGTTTTCCATCATTTAGAACGAAAAGATTTCCGTCAAATCTATCTCTTGCTGATAACCTAAATGAGCTCCCTAACGAATTACCATTCATTGACTTACTACCTATTAGTTTTAATCCCAATCCTCCTGCTTCTTCAATTTCTTGTTTCTCGGTGATACTCCGAGAAATTCTATTTCTTGATCTTAAAGTCCTTACCCTTCTTAAGCTACTTACTTGGTAATTGCTAGAGGAAACAAGAAAAAGAAATATTGTAATAAGACTTATGAACAAAACTTTGCAGTTTTTTTTAATATTTCTAAACATGAGTACCCCCATGAAGACCTTATTTAAGCTGACCTAGAGACGGGAAGGTCTCTAGGTCAGCTCTGTCTTCTTAACACTTACCACCAAAAGGTTTTCCATGTCGGTCCCTTTTTATACTTGTAACCGTTATTCCAAAAAGTGTGGTAGCCTTTCTGCCCAAATTTTGCAGTTCTACTGGGATTTGTAAATTTTCGGGCAACATGAGCTCGGTACATCTTAAGAGTTGAATTGTACCTATTGGAATAGAGTGTTTCCGACCAAAAGTTTTTCCAGTAACCGTTAGGATATTTGTAATAGCCTTTTCCTGTAACTTTTACAGCGCCGACTTTTTGATATCCTGGGACCCAGCTGTTGCTTTCCATGTACAGCTTCCTTTGGCCATCAGCTGCACTTCTATAACCAATAACCCTACTATTAAAGGCCCCTGGAAAACCATCGATATGACCAATCCTACGATGATACCCGTCATAGTTGCCCAGGGTATCTCTGCCGATTGCATAGACATCGACATAGACTCCGTTTGAGGCTGTAATAGAAGCGCGGGTGTCAAAGGCATAATAACCAACATCTGATCGATATCTATTGGCTGTCACTTCTTTATAGAAGTAGCCTTTCACATAAATATGGATCTTAAGTTGCCGATAATTATCAGAATCCCGTGCCCAACCGGCTATTCGTTTTGGCCTAAGAATATCAACATGACCACTAGGACGGTGGTTTCTACCGATTAATTTGTTGTATCGGTCATAGTTACCACTGGAATTGACGCCTATCGCAAAGACTCTAATATAGGAGCCTTTTGGAATAGAAACTGACGTGTCGAATGAATGATAACCAACATCGGAACGATATCTGCCAGCTGTTATCGCTTTATAGAAGGTTGAGTTTCTGTAAATGTGGATCTTTAGCCTTGATCTGTAATTATCGGGGTCTTTGGCCCAGCCGGCAATCCGATAGTTTGTTAAAATATCGACTTTACCGTAAGGTCTTGCGGCAAACGAAGTTTGGGTAGCACCCAAAAGAAATGTTAGTACTAAAATTAAAAATATAAGCTTTTTCATTTTCCTCACTCCTCCATTAATAAATTGCCAAACATTTACAAACAATTGAATTTGAAGGAGTTGGTCATCCGAATGGATGCATAAGGTACCTAAAATGCACGGTGGATTGAGCAGTCTTCGCAAAGTCAGTTTTAGAGTGTTCATTCTTAGGGACCATTAGATCTTCGGGGAAAGAGATAAACGCAGTGGGATTTAAG
>JAUUWJ010000125.1 GCA_030589175.1 Actinomycetes bacterium | reverse complement strand
GAACGTTCGGCGGGTATCTTTTCTTTGGCAGAAACACCCACGACTGGCTGCAGCGCCCAAAAACGATTGTTGCTAATAAAGACTACTCCTCAATTGATATTACTATTGGTTATTTTTATCAAACAGGCACTACTTACTTTGATAACTTTAAGTTAAGTAATTAAGCAATCCTACTACATCCTTTTTTAATTGAACGTAAATCAGAATAAGTTTAAGCTATCTCTATGAGAAGTATCCATTTTAAACCAAGTAAGACCAATTGGCTGGAACGACTTATTTTCTTTGGATTATTTTGTATTTTCAGCCTCTCTTTATATTGGAACCCTATTAGTTACAACAAAATAGATACTAGAGCTTTTCAATTACCCGACTTGTCCCTGTTTCACCGTCTAGGAATTCACGGTCCAGCTTGCGGCTTAACGAGAAGCTTTGTAAACATTTCTCACGGACACTTTTTTGACGGCTTTTTAGCAAATTTTACAGGACCTCTAGTATTTATTGTATTTCTAGTCGCTTTTTTTTATCTAGCATACCGCTTCTTTGGCGGGCAAAATAAACTTAAATTTAATTTAAGCCTAAGCTCGGAAAAGAAATTAATTTTCGGCACACTGGCAATCTTCTTGACAAACTGGATTGCAAAGTTTCTAATCCCTATCTAAAAACTGGACTTTGGAATTTTATCTAAGAAATCAATACCAATTCCAAATATAGTAGCTACTATATACAATATTATTAGAAGCGCAAATAGTGCAGAAGAAACTATTCCCAGCACTAAACCAGCAATGGCCATTCCTCTTCCGGCTGGCGATGACTGTCCTCTTTTTATAGAGTTTAGCTCAAGTTGGCCTAACACCCAGGCCACAATACCCAGGGGGCCAAAAAGATAAGGACAACAACATAAAAATAACAAGCTAATAATACCTAAGACCAATGACGCTATAGCCATGCCGCTTGCTTTTTGGGCTGTTGATTCTTGCTGTGTTTTTACAGCATTATTTCCATTTATATTTTGATCTTTATCAGGCATATTCACTTGTTAATCTACTTACTGAAAATTAAAGCTGCTTGTAGTAGTAAAGACACCGGTAAAAGCCAATATAATAATTATAATCACACCAATAATAGAAAGAATGAAAATAACCGTATCAATAATTCCCAGAATCCAACCGGCTGTCGCCATACCCATTCCGGCCTTAGGCGATTCCCCGCTTGCTATTGCATCCCTTTCCCTGGACCCGATTATCCAGGCAGCAATTCCTACTGGCTGGCAGAAAAAAAAGCCTATTAATCCTAAAACCAAAGCAACTATCGATCTGCTACTTGCTCCTTCTGGTTGTTGTTGAGGGGTTGCTGTCGCCGATTCCTTCTCAGTTGGTTTTTGCTCATCTGCCATATATTGCCTCCTTTGTTTAACTAATTCTAAGCATGGCAAACGCTTAATTGCAATGCTTTTTATAATTCGTTAAAACATCAGTTTTTTTGAGAGATTCTTTAGTTGAGTGAGTCGGCAAGCAGTTCAACAACGTGTTTAACCGGCATGCCTTCACCTGTCTGCTCAAAAATATCGTTGAATTGCATTATGCAGCCCGGGCAACTTGTAGAGAGCACCGTAGCTTTGCTTTCCCTTGCTGCATTAATTTTCCCTTGGGCTATCTTTACGGCCAGTTCTTGGTTAAAAAGCCTAAATGTCCCACCACCGCCACAGCACTCTTCAGAGTTTTTCACTTCTACAAGTTCCAATCCATTTATACTATTCAATAGCTTGCGAGGAGCTTTGTTAATATCCTGGCCTCTGTTCAAATGGCATGGATCATGGTAAGTAATTTTTTTCTTTTTTCCTGATTTATTTTTCTTACTTTTTAGTCTTAAATCACCGATATTTTCCGCAAGGAATTCGGTAACATCTTTTACTTTGTTCATAAAAGCATTACCTGCGCCAAACCTTTTATAATCCTTCTTTAGCATCAGGCCACAAGACGCACAAGCAGTAACTATAACTTCTACATCTTCAAACGCTTCTAAATTGTCCGCTGCTAACCTTTTTGCCGCTTGAGCATCTCCAAGGCTAAGAACCGGAACACCACAGCATTTTTGCTTTTTGGGAATTGTTACATTGAAGCCGGCTTCTGTTAGCAATCTTACAGAGGCTAGACCAATTTGGGGATACCATAAATTTATTGCGCATCCTACAAAAAAACCGACATTAGCTTTCGGCTTTTCAACTTCCATAACCTGCGGGACCAAACGCTGAAAATTGTGAGCCATCTTGGGAACACTTCCCTCCAAGAACCCGAAAGTTTTCCCCCATTTTAAAGCTCTTCCCATAAGCCACTTGTTTTTGACAATAGAACGGCAAAAGACTCTCTTAGACATATCCATGCCTTTCTCTGTTACCAGATTTTCTTTTGCTTTTTGTATCAAGCGAAAGGGAAGCAAGCCACTGGGACATTTATCAGCACATGCTAGACAACGAATGCAACTGTTTATGCGGTCTCTAAACACATCGGTTAGCTCAAGCTCTGAGCTTTCAACAGCTTCTGCCAACGTAAGAAGGCCTCTTGCAGAATATGTTTCATCTAACGTCTGCTTATAAGTTGGGCATGATTCCAGGCAAAACCCGCATTTATTACATTTGTATAATAAGTCTTTGTAAGTTTGTTGAACCATCTATCCCTTATTTAATGTTTCAATTAAATAATAAATTCTATTGCGACTAATGTTAATATCCAAATAACTGTGATAATGCCAGCTGCTAGATGTAAATAAGTAAGCTCTTTGAAGAGTCTTAAAAAAGTCAAAATCCGGCCGATGAAGAGCCAACCCAGAGTGATAAAAATAAGCACGGGCCATAAAACATTATTTAAGCCGCTAACAACAGCAATTATCAAAGATGCGTCAGCCAGCAAATACAGATAAAAGCTTAGGTGCCCGTAAAGACCTTGTTTAACAGCGTCCTTCTTTACGGAAATATACGTAACATATACTCCCGTTATTGCCAGTAATGTTCCAATAACTAATGCCCAAATCATTTTTTAAATATTTTTTCCGGATTCAATATATTTTTTTCATCGAAAACTTTTTTTATTGCTTCCATTATACCTTGGCTTTTTTTACCCAATTCTTTTTCCAGATACTCTTTCTTAACCAGACCAATGCCGTGTTCGCCGGTTAGTGTTCCGCCTAATTGTAGGGCAAGTTCAAATAGTTCTTTAATCGCTTTTTTGGTATTTTGAGCGTTATTTTCGTCGCGCAAATCCGTTACAATTGTCGGATGCAGATTGCCGTCTCCGGCATGCCCGAAACAGCCGATAACAAGATTATTATTAGTGGCAATCTTTTGAATGCCTCTTATTAACGAAGGTAATTCGCTTCTCATAACTGTGACATCTTCAAGTAAAACACTTGGCGCAATACTGCTCAAAGCTGGTAGAGCCGCTTTTCTCGCTTGCCAAAAATTTTCACTTTGTTTTTTGCTTTTTGCTTTTTTTACGCTGAGAGGCTTTATCGTTTTGAGCACTTTATCTACCAAAACCGCTTGTCTCTTTAATCCGTATCCATCTAATTCCAACAAG
>JAUUWJ010000042.1 GCA_030589175.1 Actinomycetes bacterium | reverse complement strand
TAGTATATTTTGATAAAAAATGAATATTGACTTATGAGCATTTTAAACAATTATTTATTATCACTCATATAGATGAAATAAAGGATAGTATGGAATACTTGATAAGGTTAAAAGAGGTAGACGGGTATACCACGGTTTTACAAAACTAGATATATTGTTTCTCAAATCAGATGGTTTCCTTGTTAGCTCGCTTGTTTTAAACAAAGCTGAACGCCTCTTAGCAAAGTATGAGCCGTAAAAGGTTTGGTTACATAATAGTCTACACCCGACTGCCAACCTTCCCAAACATCATTGTCAGCCACTTTAGCTGTCAATAACATTACAGGCATATCGAGCTTAAGATCCCCTCTTAGTTTTTTTAGAACTTCGTAACCGTCCATTTCCGGCATCATAATGTCGAGAATTACTAAATCCGGTTTTTCTTTTTGAGCAACGTTTAAAGCTTCTTTGCCGCTCAAAGCAGTTTGGACTTTATAGCCATTTTTTTCAAGCCTGATCCGGACTAGTTCAACGATAGTTTTCTCATCGTCAACAACCAAAATCTTTTTCTTCATCATACCTCCTTTATGCGGCTGTTTTCTTTTTTATCGGCAAAGTGAAGTAAAAAGTTGAGCCTTTTCCTAATTCACTTTCAACCCAAACCTTACCTTGGTGTTTTTCGATAATACCATTTACTATAGCAAGCCCCAGACCTGTTCCTTTTATGTTTTTGGAAACTACATCCTGCGAGCGGAAAAACTTATCAAACAACTGCTTTCTATCAGATTTACTGATACCGATTCCATAATCTTTGATGCTACCTACGACTACCCCGTCTTTGACTTCACTTTTGACTTCAATTTTTGATCTTTTCGGCGAGAACTTTATAGCATTACTTATCAAGTTAACTACGACTTCCTCCAACCTATTCGGATCCGCGTGTGACATTGGAAGCTTTTCTTTTAAATCAAGCTTAAACTCTAAATCATGCTCTTTGACTTCAGGAGTCATAACTTTTACAACCCTCTTCAGCACATCATTTAAAGACAACACTTTCTTATCCATCTTCAGGCTGGCTGATTCGATTTTTGAAACCGTGAGCAAATCGATTATAAGGTTTAATAAACGCTGTGAGCTTTTATCAACATAGCCGAGAAATTCCTTTTGTTGCTTATTTATGGGACCAGCCTCTTCTTCTAAAACCAAATCCAGATAGCCTTTTATTGCCGTGAGAGGACTCCTTAATTCATGAGAAACGCTGGCCACAAAGTCGGCTTTCATTTTATCCAGCTCTGTAAGCTTCTCTATTGTTTTCTGTTCGCGTGAGTAAATCCTAGCGTTTAATATAGTCACTGTTGCCTGATGAGCCAGGGTCATCAAGTTCTGAGCGTCTTCCCTTGAGAAATCGCCTTCTTTATTAAATAAACAAAGAACCCCCAGTGTATTATCATTTTGAACAAGCGGTACTCCTAGAAAGTTTTTCACTCCTGATACTAATTTATAATGCCTATAAGATGTGTTGTGAAAATTATTTATGATTAAAGATTGCTTGGATGTTGCAATCCAACGAATAGGATTTTTCTTCGATTTCACTTGAAGATCGCCGCCATAATTATGATTCATGGCCTGACGCATATTCGAGCCCCGGCACAGTATCAAACTGCCGCTTTTTGCTTGTATTAATTTACAGCTGTTCTTAAGTATTGATTCGAGAAGCTTGCTCTCATCAAGAGATTTAGAAAGTTCAACCGCTATTTTATACATAGTAAGAGTCTGGTCGAGCGCTCTTTCCATCTTTTCGTTTGCTTTATTTACGTCTTCAAGGATATTTACAAATGCGCTACGGCTTTTTTTAAGCCACTTATTAAAACTATCAAGTTCTTCTTCTTTTAAGTTAATATGTTTCAGAAAAAGAATATTTGTAAGCATTACATTTGATTGCTGACAAATAATATAACTAATTCTTAAATCATTTTCATCAAAAAGCTCTCTCTTATTAAAACAACATAGAACAACTCTTACACTGCCCTCGCCTTTAAGGGATGCCAGTAAAGCGTTTTTAAGCTTTATCTTCTTGCCTATGGTTGGAAAGAAAACTTTAAGCTCCTCGGGCATTATAATCTTAGATTCTGCATCGCCTTCTAATTCTGAAAACGCGAGTTCTTGTGAAGCTTTTATATCTAAATTTTTAAAACGTGCGCCTGACCTTCCTCTCGAATACAAGCATTTGTAATTGCTTTCGTTTTTTTCCTTAACAAATACCAGGACAGTCGCCGCAGAAAACAGAGTTTGCATTTGAGCAGATAAGCTCTTTAAAAATTCCTTAAAATTAGCCGCTTCGCTTATACACTTAAGTGATTTTTCAATAGAAGCCAGCTCAAACAATTTTCTTTCTAGATCTTTTTTTAGATCAGTAAACGTATTATCGGTTTTATGTAGTAATTCAGAGTAAGCACTAGCCATGAAAGAAAAAGCAAAGATCGATACAACAGAAATGGTAAAGCCTAAAGCACTCAGCTCGTAGCTCTCACCAAAGATTATTGTGTTAAATACACCCGCAAAAACATAGAGCGTAATCGAGAAAACACCTGCATAGAGGATGTCTTTTACCTTGTGACTAATAGCCAGATAGCCAATCCAGGCAATATAGAGAACAATTAAGGGACTGGCAAACCCTCCACTATACATTACAAGCAAGCTAATAAAGGTGGTATTTAAAATGTTTGTAATCAAAAAAGAAGAATTAAAAGCAGTGTACTTATTAACAACAATTAATATCTGGGAAATAAGCTGATGCAGTAAGATTAAAAAAAGAACGGCTTTTATATTTACTTGTAGCGATGTTAGGTTCAGAAGAGAAGCTAAAAAGAATATGGCCAAAGAAAAAGGCCAGCTCTTGCCAAGTAACTCAAACGGTTTATATTCTGTTCTTTTTCCGATGAATCCGGCATTGCTAAAAATCCTTATTCCCCCCACTCAGAGATTAAACGAACTATGCCAAACGCTTATTATCAAGTTTATGCTTTTTCGCCGATAACCTTGATTCCAGCCTGTTCATCTCTTCTTTAAACTTAATCATCTGGAGCTCTCGATTAACGGTTAGTCTGTTGAACTTTTCAAGCTCTTTATTAGCTGATTTGAGCTCGACATTTGCTTTCTTAAACTCTTTGTTTCTTTCAGCTAATTTCTTATTAAGAGAGGCAAACCTCTCTTTGTTTTCTTTTGTTTGATCATAAAGGCGTGAGTTCTCTATAGCCATTGCTACTTGTCCGGCAAAAACTTGAGCCATATTTAAATCATGTTTATCAAATTCTAATCTAGAACTTCCTCCGACGTTTAGAGAAATAACGCCAATTGTTTTATCTTTTGTCTTGAGCGGCACTACAATAGATGATTGTATTGTTTTCTCTTTTTTAACAACGTTTTTGAACTTCTTTGATTTAACTTCACCTGATAAAAGAAGCGGTTTTCCTTTTGCCGCTACCCATCCACTTACTGACTCCCCGATTCTAATTCTTGTGTTCTTGACCACCTCAGGCTTTAGCCCACAAGAATTAACGATCTCAAGAAGATTCGTTTTTTTATTGATTAACATAATCGAACCTTTGGTCGCACTGAGTAATTTAAAAGCCGCTTTTAATATAACGTCCAGAACTTTGTCTGAATCGAGAACTGAATTAACCGCTTTTCCAGCTTCAAGGATGGCAGATACTTGATCTACTTTTTGATCTAATTCACTTGCTCTAACTTGTTCACTTATCAGCTTGCGACTCAAGCGGCGAAGCCTTCTTTCCTTATCGACTACATAAACGCAAAAAGCTAAAACCAGCAGAAATAAAGATATAAGGCTTGTTTTATAATTAACTAAACTTGTGTAAGCTTTCGAGTATATCGCTTCTAAATATGAAATGCTGACAATAGTAATCGTAAAGATAATGATTAATGCCAGAGCCAAACCCAGCAATTGCCATCGGCTTTTTTCTATTTGGTTTAGTTCTTGTTGAAGCTTTTCATTACTTTTCAATTAACGTCTCCTTGGTATCGTTTTTATCGATTTCTTATATATTCGGCTTATTTGCCAAAAACTTTACTCCAAGTAAGCTATTTATAGAAAATAAAGCTAGGTAGCAGGAAAAATAAGAGTCTTGCTTTGATAAAGATCGGGGTTCTTACTTATTCTCAGCTTTGATCTTTTCTTGAAGCTCAGAAATACTTTCTCTAAGAGATTTTTGTCTTATTGCCGTAGTTAAATCTCCGCGAGTTTTTTCCATAATAGAGCGCGTTGTATCAGTCGTACGTCTTAAGCTATAGGTAATCGCATCCGGATAATCAAACGAAGCCATTAAATAAAAAATGTCATCGGCTGAGTCTAGCAGGCGGTCGGCTTTTTCCAGCTCACCGTGTCTGATCAAGTCTAAGATATGACGCCTCAACTCCCCGACGGCTTCTCCCAGACCATTTAAATATTGAGCATAGCCTACGTTTAGAGTGTTCGGTTCAGGCAGGACTTTTCCGGTTACCAGAGCAAGTGTAGCTTCAGCTTCAACATATTCTTTTTCGGCATTTTGCATAAATCCCGCATAGTAAATATCAGAAAATCCCTTGAGGCCTTTTGCTGCTTCACTAATCTTGTTTCTTGCTTCTTTGATCATTTTTTTTGCTTTTTCGATTTCGTTGCGGTGGATTGAACGAATGGCATTTCCAGAAAGCTGTATTGTTTTTCTTGAATGAATTAGCGCTTTTTCTCGCGCTTTATTCTTTGCGCTAAAATCTTTCTCAATTGTTTGCCGGATTTTTTCAAGTTCCACTATTTGGTCTCCTTTACATAGTACATTTTCAAATTAGACAATGCGGCTTTTAACACATCGTTCTCTTCTTTATTTAAATGAGGAGCTAACACTTCAAAAAGCGCATCTAGCGAGTCAATAGCTAACTTAGCTTGCTTTAAATCTTTTTGTTTAGCGTCTTTCATTCCTAATCTTCTAAAACCAACCGAAGCCAAATCGGTAGCCATGACAGACACTAATTCCTTTACCGGCATATCTTCTATCTCTTTTTTTACTTGGTTTAATAATTCGGTTTTATCAACTAATTCTTTTTTATCTTTTTCAGACACAGTTTTCTCTTATTCTTTTCGAACCAAACTTAAAAACTCTTTTCAATTTGCCTTTTTATGATATCCTAACATTGAAAAAAGCTAAAGCAAGATTCTAATTATCTTGAAAATCCAATGGTAGCCCCCAGAGCAAAAAGAGCCATAGTAATACTCGCAACTATTATCGCAGCTATTATTATAAGCAGTGTAAGTTTAGCTTACCTTCTTTTTTTAAGCCCAAAAGCCCAGCTTGACCGTATTGAGTCTTCCGCCGATAAACATTTTATTATCGCTCAACAAGCTCTTACTGATATTTCAAATTTAGCTGAAAACGATGACCACATAAGCTCCTTACAGCAAGCGGCTAAACATCAAAAGACTGAAGGCAAAAGAGCATTAGAAGAAGCGAAAAAAGCTAACGAGTCTTACATTATATTAATTAATAGATTAGAAACAGACGACAGCAATTACGAGCAAATAAAAAGTAAAATCAAAGCCAGTAACTATCTCGTAAAAAGCGCAAAGAACTTTTCACCATGGCTCGATGAAGTAAAATCGGGGACCCTCATCATTGAGCATACAAATGATGCCTTCTCGCAACAATCAAACGGTGTTGATTTATTAAACCAAGCAATTAATAAAGCTAATGCAGGAAATAACAAGCAAGCCCTGGATTTAAGCAATAAATCAAAAGAAGGGTTTGGAGGGGCAAAAAAGACTTTAGTAAAAGTACAGAAGAGTTTTTCCAACCAAGATATTGGACAATTAAAAATCGCATTGGACTTATACCTAGATGCGACTGGGTCAGTAAAGAAGATGTCAGAGCTAGAAAATAAAGACCCCGATTCCTATAACAAAGAAGTAGATAAGCTAAATAAAGCAACTGAAAGAGCGGCTAAAATAGTCGCTAATAATCCTATCTCTAAAGATTTAGACGGTTGGTTAGCGGAGAACTTTTACTACGCAGGCTCACAATTAATCTATAACTACAAAAAAGCAACCGACGTTTGGCCAAAATAAAGGCAGACACTGGATTCTGGACTCTAGACATTAGACAAAAAAATTATTTAAGTTCAATTTATCCGGAATCTAGTATCCGGTATTAGCTTTTTGAGTGCCCGGCGCGATTCGAACGCGCGACCTTCAGCTCCGGAGGCTGACGTTCTATCCA
>JAUUWJ010000253.1 GCA_030589175.1 Actinomycetes bacterium | reverse complement strand
GTTCATTAACCGACTATCACCCGTATAAGGCGATAGCGGCGGGATAATTCTTCTTAAAGTATAAATATTCTTCGGTGTTTATGCAAGTAAAATATACGTCAAATTCCAAAAAATGTCGCACTTTTTTCTAAAATTGTGCCTATTTCTCAAAGAAAGCCCAAAGAAGCCCTAAAGTAGCGCCTTAGAGGCCATTTGTGAGCTTAGCAATTCAAGAACTTTTTGAAGAAAATTATTGACGAAGCTTTTGCGTACGTTAGTTTAGGGTGTATGAGAACGAGGCTAAAGACACCTATAAAAATATACATAAAAGCTTTTCTTTCTTTCCTCACAGGCCTTTTTGTTGAAGATTGCGAATCCTGTGACTTTGAAATTGAGTTGGCAGGAAATGAACAGTTAAGACCTGCAAGCTCAGAGAGAAAGCAGAAATGCAAATTAGACGGTATTCAACGGACGAGCGTAAGGTTACATTTATTACGTAAGAAATTGTTATTTTCATTTATTATCATCTTTTCCGCCATAATCGCCAGTGTGTTGTGTGTCAGTTTTTGGGATAAATGTGTCCTAAAGAATATGCTTGTTCCAAATCGGTTATTTGCAATTTTGTCAATATTATCCTTTTCTTGGGCTACGCTGGGCAGATTGGGCTGGGAAGGCCAATCTTTCCCAGGTAATACAGTCTTCGAGGACTTAGATAAACTAATTTTTAAGTCTTTATACTGGTTTGGCGCTTTCTTTGGTATATTAGCTGTCGCTTCATATGCAAGTCAAGTTGGTTGAACGCCAAGCTTTCCGCCAAGTCGCTCGCTCCATTCTTGTAACTTTGTTTATTTTATTGACTTACGAATCGCCGCAATCTTATAATCGATTAGATGCCTGTAGAAAACAACAGAAAAGCCGACCAGCTGTGCCAGAGGATTTTGAAAAAACTTAACATCTTCTTTTGCATTGTCGAATATTATTGGTAGTAAGGTATATAATTGTGCTAAAACCGATATTTGAGGAAAAGACAGATGAAACTATCCGATTTTAATAAATTGAACATAGACCCCAGAGAGCGCGTACAGATATTCATAGACGGTTCGAATCTTTATCACGGTTTGAAAAGCGAGTGCGGCACAACTAAACTGGATTACTTAAAGTTCTCTGAAATTCTTGCTAATGGGCGCAAGTTGATTCGCGTTAATTTCTACATATCTACTGTTGACTCAAAACGAGACTTAACTACTGCCAAACAACAACAGAGATTCTTGGAGCACCTTCGACACATACCGTATATTACAATCCAGAAGCGCCGCTTAAGATACAAAGGAACGCAGCCATCCGAAAAAGGTTTAGACGTGCTAATTGCAACAGATATGTTAACTGGAGCACTTCGTAATTGCTATGACACAGCGATTCTTGTCAGTGGAGATGGCGACTTTGTGGGCGTTCTCGAGGAAATCAAACGAGCTGGTAAGCAAGTCGAGAATGCCACTTTTTCTTCCAGCCGTTCAGATGCTCTCATAAATGCTGCGGATTTGTTTATTGAATTAAGCAAAAAAGAGCTTTCTTATTGCTTGAAATAAAAAAACCAGCCCTGCAGTACAGGGCTGGCGAGTTCATTAACCGACTATCACCCGTATAAGGCGATAGCGGTGGGATAATTCTTCTTAAAGTATAAATATTCTTCGGTGTCTATGCAAGTAAAATATACGTCAAACTCCAAAAAATGTTGCACTTTTTGCTAAAATTGTACGTATTTCTCAAAGAAAGCCTAC
>JAUUWJ010000013.1 GCA_030589175.1 Actinomycetes bacterium | reverse complement strand
CCCAAAAGCTCCTCTATCAAGCCTGACGTCAACTTCTACGGTAGGGTTTCCCCTACTGTCTAAAATTTCGCGACCTTTAACTTGTGTTATGCGACTCAAATTTTCCTCCAAAATATTTCTTATATAAGCTTTCAATTCTTTGTTTCCTGTTTTGCCGTTTTTCTTCAGTTCTCTAATCTCTAGTATCTCTAAGCATCTCTTTGGCTTTCTGCCAAAGTTCTTCTTTTTCATCTAGCGATAGCTTAGCAAAATCCTTACCGTCTTTCCTAGAGAATTCTTCCATTTTTCTAAACCGCTCGCTAAAAATATTTGCTACTTTTATCAAAGCACTTTCTGAATCAATATCGAGTTTTCTTGCCAAATTTACCAGCGTAAACAACAAGTCAGCAATTTCATGTTCTACTAAAGAATAATCCTTCCTCTGTAATGCTTCTTTAAACTCAGCGACTTCCTCATCAAGCTTTTCTACAATATCAGCCGCCCTTTCCCAGTCAAAACCTACTCTTGCCGCCTTGGTCTGCAACCTATGGCTATAAGATAAAGCCGGCAATCCTAAAGGCACTCCATCCAAATAAGATACTTTCTTTTCTTTTTTTGTACCTCTTCTTTCTTCCTTCTTAATTTCTTCCCAATGCTTAAGAACTTCATCTGTTCCTTTGACCTCCTTACCGGCAAAAATATGGGGATGGCGCCTTATTAATTTTTCGTTTATTGCTTCAATGACATCCTTTAACTCAAACTTATTTTCTTCTTTAGCAATTTGCGAGTGAAATACGATTTGGAGTAATAAGTCTCCTAGTTCTTCTTTAAGCTCTTTGTAGTCTTTTTTATTGATTGCCTCTACAACTTCGTAGGCTTCTTCTATTAAATGTCCTTTGATCGTATCAGCAGTTTGTTCTTTGTCCCAAGGACACCCATCCGGCCCTCGTAATTTGGCCATGATATCTATTAGTTGTTGAAAAGGAGTTTGAGCACCCGCTCGTTTATTGTTCATAGTTCATCGTTCATATTATCAATCAGTAGTTTACCAGTCTAGCAACAATAAACATTTATTAATTCGGATAGTCATTTTTGTATACTTTTTAGAAATAAAAATGAGGGGCAAAAACCCCTCATTTTATTAGTAATTAAATTAATTTTTAACTATTAATTTTTTACGGATGACTACTCGGCAAATTACCTTTAGTCTCTAGTTCTTTAATGTACACTTTTACTTTGGCTTTCTTTCTCTGATCTTGAGTGTACTTGTTGAATTTCTCCATTTCCTTTTGTGATTTGAGCATATTTTTTACTTCTTCTTTTACTTCGCTAAATTTCTTTTGATGGCCTTTTTCCTTCTTTTCAACTTTTGCTACATAAGTACCATTCTTAGTTTTAACTGCACCCGTAGTGCCGCCCGCATCAAGAGCAAAGACTGCGTCTGCAAGTTCTTTACCGTAAATTCCGACTATCTGATCTTTTCCAAGCTGCTGAGCAGTTACACCGCCCTTTACGTACTTTTTAACAGCCTTGTCAAAGTCCTCGCCGCCCTTTACGCTTGCGGCCAAAGCATCAGCTTCTTTCTTTTTCTTTAAGGTAGCAACTTTTGCTTTAACTGTTTCAGGAACTTCGTACTGTTTCTTGTTCTTTTCGTAATAATCTTTTACGTCTTTATCGCTTACCTTAACGCCTTTTGTAACTTTTTCTCTTAGCTTTTGAGAGAGAATCTGGTTTTCCAGCATATTTCTCAGATCGTCCATCGTCCAATTCATTTGCTTTAATGTCTTATCAAGTTGTTTCTTGGATGTGGACTTCTTAATCTGTTCTATTCTTTCGTCCAGTTCTTTTTTAGTTACTTTTGTTCCTTCTTTATCAGCTGCTTGCTTAACAAGTTCTTGCTGAATCAAACGCTCCATAATAAGCTTTTTAATTTCTTTCTCCATTTTTTTATCCGGAGATTTTTTGTTACTTTGCTTATAAGAAGCTGCATAGGCTTCATATTCTTTTTCTACTTGGCTTAAATAAATTTTTGTCCCGTCAACTGAAGCTGCAACCTTACCAAAACTTACAACACCAGTAAGAAACAATATAATTAGCACAACGATAATCGCACCCACGCCGACGCCAATAAAAAGCCAGCTATTTAATCCCTTACCAGAAGCTTTCTTCGAACTACCTTTTTTTTCTTCCACACGCCCTTTTTGCTCCTGCTCTTCTCCGGGCACTTTTTTCTTATCTTCTTCCATTGCTCTCCTTTCAAACCTCAAACGTTAATATTAATTTAGTATTAGCACGCTGCACTATTTTAACACCAACAACTTATTCTCGGCAAGTATTTATTATTATTTAATTCTTAAGCTAAATCTAGCATTTTAGAAGTTATAGAAGGATTTTTCTTTGGTCTTATCGTTTTATAAGTACTTGTGCAACCGCACCTTATTCATTATAAGAGCTCGAAAAATTAAACTTACCAATTTTTGCTGCCGGTACATATGAGTAACCGCCAAGCCCTGAAGCCAAAGACCTTTCTTTAGAAAATCCCTCAACCTCAAGTAGAGCCTTAAGAATATTTTGAGTAAATCTCATATTTGTGACAGGCGTAGTAACTTTTCCTTTCTCAATCAAGAACGTACCGTCTCTAGTCATTCCGGTAAAAACAGTTTTAACCGGATCCTCTAGGTTTGTGTAGTGAAAACGGTTAATAAGCAGACCTTTGTCAACGCCAGAAATTAGCTCATCCACATCCTCTTTACCGTTATCTAGTATCAAATTAAGAGGAAGCGGGCCGTAAGTGCTTCCGGCCGGTAAAGCGTGTCCGGTGTTTTTTGTTTTACCTCGATTTGCCGTAAAACTATCAAAAACCACATTTTTTGCTACGCCGTTAATCAGTAAATCTACTTTTTCTCTCTTAACCCCTTCATAGTCAAACAACCAACCAAAGCTCATCTTATCCGATGCGTTATCAAATAGATTTATCTTTTTTGAAGCTATTTGCTTACCCATCTTGCCATTCATAAAGCTTCTTTTCTCTTGATAAGAAAGAGCGCCAAAACCGGCTACTGATAACAAACCAAGCATTTCAGCTACAGCTGCCGCCTTTAATACGACCGTATATACACCCGGCTCTATCGTAATAGGATTCTTGCTTTTTATTACAGTTCCATAAGCTTCTTTTCCTAAGGCTTCAGGATTAATCTTGCCGGCATCATAAGATATTGTATATGAATAAGCTGACGCATCTTCATTGAATATTATTGTATTTAAGTTGGCTTCTGTTTGTCTTTGGAAGGAAAAAATGCCCTTTGAATTAGCAATTGCCATAAATGCAGCTGAAGTTTCAAACATGCCGGCTGCCTTATAATCTTTTGCCGCTTCAATAATATTTCCTATATAGTCTGCCCTTTCCTTGGGCCCAAAATCAGCCGTTTCTTGGCTATATCGAGTGCCCTGCGCTTCAATCGAACCTTCACTGGGAAGAGATACAAAATCAGCTTTTTCTTTTGAAAGTTTGGCGGCTTCATAAGCTTTTTCGATAGTAGAGCTTAACTCAGAGACTTGATTAGTGGAAGCAATGCCTATTTTCTTACCAAGTACAGCCCTAACCTGTATATAATCATCAACCTTGCTCGTGCTTTGATGAATTACAGAGTTTGAAAACCTTGATAATTCGCTTTTGCCTCTAGTCAACAATATTTCAGTCTCATCAGCCTTAGATTGACTTAGGCTTTCTATCATTAATTTTTTTGTTTCTTCTTTACTTATCAACCGCCTACCCCTACCTTTACCTTTCGAAAACGGGCCGGAGATGCACCGTGAGCTACATGAGCAATTTGGGGCGGCTGACCCTTACCGCAGTTAGGGAGTCCCCAGATTTGCCAATGATCTTTGCCAGTTATTGCATCACAGCTATTCCAAAATTGGGGCGTAATACCGGCATAATTACATCCTTTTAAAAGCTCTACTTTCTTACCGTTTTTGATTCGCCAACCAATTTCGGTAGCAAACTGAAAGTTCAAGCGCAAATCATCAATGCTCCAACTTTTGTTGGTTTCAAGATAAACTCCGTCTTTCGTATCGCTAATCAGTTCATCAAGCCCTATATCTCCCGGCTCCAAGCTTATGTTTGTCATTCTTATTAACGGAATTGTTCCCCAGTTATCAGCACGCATTGTGCCGTTGGGTTTTCCTTTTATAACTTTTGCCGTTTCCCTGGAAGTTGAATATCCAACCAGAATTCCATTTCTTACAAGATCAAATTTTTGAGCTTTTACACCTTCGTCATCATAGCCAAATGTTCCCAGAGCATCCTTGATTGTGGCGTCTGAATAAATATTTACAATTTCAGAACCATATTTAAATTTTCCTAACTTGTCTAAACTTAAGAAACTACCGCCCGCGTAGCTAATCTCCGTACCCATTACCCTGTCAAGTTCAGTTGGGTGCCCAAGAGACTCGTGAATTTGTAAAGCTAATTGAGAACCGTCCAAAATTACCTCTGTTGTGAGAGGAGGACATTGATGCGCTTTTAATAAGGCCGCCGCTTCATCGCCTATTCTTTCTGCGTTTTGCACTAATTCGAGGCTTTCTACAAACTCAAATCCAGCAGTAGCAACTCCTCCTCCGTGAGAATTCGGGTACGAGCGCACTTGTACATCCCCGTCGGCAATTGCAGTGGCTTTTATTGCCCCGCCGCTCTCGATGATTTTCTGCGTGATATAAGAACCTTCACTATTAGCAAATGATTTTTCCGTCTGATAAAACTCGCTTGCAGCTTGCCCTATCTTTACCGCTTTGTTCTTTCTAATCAGCTCCTCGGCTTCAAATAGGATTTTGAGTTTTTCTTCTACGCTTAGATCGAAAGGATTAGCTTTTATTTCTGTTTGATAGCTATCTTGAACAACATCAATCGGAGCCAATTCGATATTTTGACTTTTTATTGAACCGCTTGCTTTTGCAATTTCAATTGCTCTTTTGGAGACTTTTAAGATTTCATCTTTTTCAAGCTTATTGCTGGCAGCAAACCCCCAGCTACCACTATGTATAACCCTTACCCCAAAACCGCTGCCTTCCGATAAGGTTAACTCGTCAAGCTCTGCGTTCTTAACCGTTAACGACTCTTGTTTACCTTTTATTATTCTTATGTCTGCATATTGAGCACCCAGTGATTTGGTGCTTTCCAGTGCAATTGAAGTTAATTCTTTTTCATTTATCATTTTTCTTGATTCTAATTATATACATATCATTTCCAAATTGAGCCAATTTTAGCAATATTCAATAGTTAAGTAGAGAATGGGCAAGCTTAATAAAGGGTATTAACTTTGCATGATACTTGCAGAAGTAAGGAAATTAGCAACACTTTATCGTGACAAAAACATAGGGCTAAGTTTATACCTCAATATAGACGCCAAAGAACTGCGCCGAAGTGAGATAAAAACAACCTTAAATCATTTAATTGATGAAGAATTTAAAAATGCAAATCTTAATCACGAACAAAGAAAGGCACTTCGGCCTGACATTGATAATATTCGCTCTTTTATAGATTTTGACCTGATTCAAGGCAAAAACAGAGGCTTAGCCCTTTTTTCCAAATCGGCAATAAATCTGTTTAAAGCCATCTATCTGCCTCAACCAATAGAAGACAGAATTCTATTTGGCTCAAATTTTCTTCTTAGGCCCTTGGCCGGATTTTTAGATGATTATAGTGGATACCTCGCCGTTCTTGTCGACCAATCAAGAGGCATGTTCTTTGAAGTAGAACACGGTGAAACAGTTGACTATTATTATTTTCGAGATGAGGTTCCAAATAAAGTAAAAGAAGGCGGAATTCATGGTTATGATGAGCGTCACATAGAAAAACACATTGACGAACATATCCTGAGGCATTTCCAGAAAGTAGCCAGGAAAACCTTTGATTTTCTTAAAAAGTATAATTACAAACGCCTATTTTTGGTTGGCCAGGCTGAAACTCTATCTAAATTTAAAAAAACCTTACATTCATATGCCAAAAGAAAATTGGCAGCCGAGATTGAGATAAACTTAACTAAGGAATCAAGCGACATCATAATGGCCAAAATATTTCAAAAAATCGATGAGATAAAAAACAAGGACCATCAAAATATTTCCTATGAGCTTGAAGATAAATATCCTCACCAAGCAGTTTTAGGCCTTGATAGGGTGAACTTTGAATTAGATCGCAATAGGGTCCAAAAGTTGCTTTTAAGCCGAAATTTTCGCCGGGTATATCCTGTTTGTGATTCTTGTAATTATTTAATACATGATCAACTGATTTGCCCGAAGTGTAAAACAGACCTGTCATTGCTTGATTACGAAACTAACCAAACGACAATCAAGGCTTTACTGCAAAATAGTGAAATTCATTTTTTAGAGGATGATAAATTTGATAAGCAAGGTGGGATCGGCGCTATTTTAAGGTAAAAGTTTTTTCTAACAACCAACAACTAACAACCAACAACTAAAAATTCCTCTGTTGAGATCAATATGAAAAATAGCCCAGGCGTCAAGATGATTTGGATTTTAGACAGCCGGGCTAATAAAAAAGCCCTCACAAAGAGGACTTTTTTATTAGTAGCGGGGACAGGATTTGAACCTGTGACCTTTGGGTTATGAGCCCAACGAGCTACCAGACTGCTCCACCCCGCGATGAATATATTATATAGTTTTCAAAATTCAATCAATATTTTAACAAGATAAACCTTGCTTACAGCCTGGTACCCAGACTGCCCCGGCGCATAGCCTAATCTGTTGTCATGCAGCCGGGCAGGTCCACCCCGCGCTATTTGCCTTTTAAGCATTATAAAAATATCACTATTAATATCAGTTGTAAACAGCAAAAACGGTCCCTTGCTTGCATTAGAGAATGAGATATTCTAACTAACAGGTTGGTTTTCTTCTATCCCTAGATGTTCTTTATCAAGAGCAATGTGATCACTCTCAACCTCAACCAGAGCTTTAAACACTTGTTTTGCCCTTGTCTCAGTCGCTTGATCATGCGCTGCTTGATAAAACTTGGTTGCTATTTCTTCTCTTCTCAAAGATTCTTTAAAATTATCCTTTATATTATCAAACGCAACTTCTTTAATATCGACTTCAGGAACTGCATTTTTTAAGAACTTTTTAAATACCGAAGCATGCTCCGATTCTACTTTGAAAAGTGCTCTAAAAATTGAACGAGCTTCATCTTCACCTTCTATAGCTACTTTTTCAGCCGCTGATTCATAAAAAGCAGCATTGGAAAGCTCTATCTCTAACGCTTTTTCTACATTAGTTCTCGTTACATCCGTCAGTTCCAACCCTTCGTTTAGATCTTGCCATTTTTCTATCTTAACCATGTATTGTTCATGAGCGCCGCAAAAAGGACAATTGCTCGGCCTAACGCTACCGATAAAGCTATCTCCACATATTATGCATCTATATACATTCATTGATTCTCCTTTGTTTTTCATTCCATTGTACTAATATGTTAACAAAATGTAGAACTTGCCACATTTAAAATTAGCCGGTGATTTGAGAAACTTATCTCTCTAATTTACTGCTGGATATTTTTTCACCGGAAATTGAAAATTCCTCAATATCTAAATCTATTTCCTTGCCGCTACTCTTTATCGCTTTTGTTGCCAGATCCGCCAATCCAAAACAACAAGGAACTTCCATATGAGCCACAGTGACTTTCTTTATATTGTTGTTCTTGATAATCTCGCTCAATTTATGTGCATAGAAATCCGGGTCATCTAGTTTAGGGCAGCCAATCAAAAGAACTTTCCCTTCCAGTAAATCATGAAAATCAGCGAATGCAAAAGGAGTGCAGTCTGCTGCTATTAATAAATGAGCTTCGTCAAAATACTCAGCAACCGGAGGAGCCAGTTTTATTTGAACAGGCCAATTCCTAAGTTTTGAATCTTGGTGAGTTATTCCTGCTCCTACTCTTTTCTCAGGTTTTTTTATTGTCTTTGGTTGAGCGGAAGGGCACTGATGAACTTCTTGCTTGTCGGTACTTCCCTTTTCTTCAATATTTTCTTTCATTTCTAAACGCTTCTTAACAGCTTGTTCATCAAAGTCTTCCGCTTCTTTCTCGATTACTTTTATTGCATCTTGCGGGCAGCTTCCCAAACAAGCACCCAGCCCATCACAATAAACATCCTCTACCAATTTTGCCTTTCCGTCGATTATTTCAAGAGCCCCTTCCTTGCAATCCGGGATACAAATACCACAACCATCACATTTTTCTTCATCAATTTGAACTATTTTTCTTACTGCCATTTTTGCCTCCTTAATATACATTAATTATCGACCTATTATTTTAGTTTTAAATTGATTTAAATCAAAAAGTTAGAAATATTTATTGGATAGACTTAACCTGACAAATCCTTAAGTGCTTCGACTTTTTTAATAATAATTTTGTGATTTTCTTCTTCTATTATCCCCTGCTCTTTTAAGCTTTTAAGCGTGCGAGAGAGAGTTTCGCTAACCGTTCCCAAATATGAGGCTAGCTGAGTCTTATTCATAGGCAATCTTATCTCAAGACCGCTTTTAGTTTTCCTAGAAGCAATCTCGATTTGTCCTAAAAGATACTTTGCTAAACGTCCGCTGACCTCTCTTAAAGAAATAACTTCCAGTTTTGAAGCAAACTCTCTTAAAAGTTTCGCCTGAGAACCCAGCATTTTGAGAGCCAAAGAAGGCTTCCTTTCAATCAAGTATAAAAAACGGTCTTTATATAAATAAAAAACAGTAGAATTTTCAACGGCTTCGGCAAAAGCTGGATAAGTTTTTCCGGCAAACACGGCCGCTTCGGCAAAAGTCTCACCTTCTCCAAATATGTGAAGGATATGTTGACGCCCATCTACTCCAAGCTTGTATACTTTTACTCTTCCTTTGACGACTACGTACACGCCGGTAGCTTCTTCTCCTTGCCGAAAAATAATAGAATCTTTAGCTATTTTCTTAAGGCGCCCGTTTTGAACTATCTCGCTAAGCTCTGCGTCAGATAACGACGAAAATATACTCGCTTTTTTTAAAAGCTCTTTTGTTTTTTCCATATGCCTATTTTAAAACAAAATAGATTTGAATAAGAATCATTTATTTAGCCTATAAATAAAAAAACAAAATATTATTTTGATTATTCAAAAACATCAAATATAATCTAATAAAGAAAAGGAAGGATTAATTGTGACTAAGATTACAAAAGATATGGTAATAGGAGACATTCTAGATAAGAAGCCGGCATCAGAAAAAATTATTGCAAAATATTTTGGAACCGGCTGCTTTAGCTGCCCTGGCGTCAGAATGGAATCATTGGAGCTAGGTGCAGCAATGCACGGAACAGATCCGGACCAGATTGTTAAAGAAATCAACGAGCTAGAGGGCGAGAAAAAAGACAAAAAGTGACCCGTTTTCATGATTAGAGTACGATTCGCCCCTTCTCCTACCGGTTATCTGCACGTCGGCAGCGCAAGAACAGCTCTTTACAACTTCTTATTTGCACGTCAAAACAAAGGCAAATTCATCTTAAGAATTGAAGATACCGACGAGAGCCGTTCAACCGAAGAAGCAATTTC
>JAUUWJ010000239.1 GCA_030589175.1 Actinomycetes bacterium | reverse complement strand
ATTCATTACACCAATGCCGCCGATGAAGACCGCCAGAACTGAAATAGCAGTGCTCAAAAAGTCGGTTATCTCAAGTCCCTGGTCAACTGATTTAAAATCTTGGACTTCGGCAAGAGCAGCGAGGTCACCATTAAATTTCTCCTCTATTTCTTTGGTGAACTCTTCTATGTCTTTTACATCATCGGTTACTTTCACCAGAACCATTGTTACTTTTCCTTCTTTTTTCTCAATCTTTTGCAGTCTTTGCAGGGGTACGAGTGCTCCGCCGTCCTGCATAGGATTGCCTGTCTGAAAAACTCCTACTACTTTGAATTTCTCTTCTCGTACAGGAAGATCATCTCCAACTTTGAGGTCCAGTGAATCAGCAGCAATTTTTCCTATTACTGCTTCTTTCTTGTTATCGTCAAACAAGCGGCCCTTTGTCACATCAATTCCCATGAGCTCGGCGTCGCCTTCCTCTATCCCAAAAAGAACAAAAAACGGATTCTGTTGAGTCTTCGTGAAACCCCATAAGACACCGACGGCCTCTTCTACGCCCTTAGTTTCCTGAATTTCCTTTACCTGTTCTTCAGTTACCTGACTAAAAGAGAAGTCGGCAACGTTTGCTTGAGCGACCGTAAAATCAGCCTCGCCTGTTTTTATAGTTTTTTCAAGCGATTTCTTTAAGCCGCCGGTTAGTATTCCCAGCAAGACAATGGTGCCAATTCCAAGGCTTATGCCTAAAACAGTGAGAACTGTCCTCGATTTGTGCCGCCATATATTTTTAAAAATCAGCTTTAAGAAAGCCATTTAATCTCCTTATTTAATTTGCGCTTTGTTAACACTTTTCCGTTCACCCAATAATTTATTTGCATAATGGCTTATTGCTTCAATAAAATCATCGCTTATGACTATAAGCAGGCCTTTCTCAACGCCAAGAACCTTCTCGCAATCTTTGAGTCGTTTGCCTTGCTCTCCCTGCTTTGCTTGTCCTTGCCGTTACAAGCGCTTAACAATACCAAAACAAGGAGGATAATAATTATTTTTAGATGCTTTGGTCTCGGATAGCTCATAGCACGTCAAATTTTATTAAGTGCAAAAAATATTATGATGCCGTTTCAAATGAGGAAATGGTCAAGTTTATTCTTTTTTTCACTTCTTCGGCCGACGGGCTCAACTCCTCCGTCGTAAATGTAGAGCTTTCAGCATCAATTAGCTCAAATACTTGCAGATATAAATTATAGATAATCTCTAGGCTGAGATGATACCTGGGATCAAGAAAATCTTTTATTTTATCTAAAGCTTGCCTGGCTTTATTTCGATAATTCTCGGCAAATCCATAATACTTTTTCATTAAGTTCCTAAAGCCCGAACTTATTTCGCCTCCGGCGGCGATCTCTTTAAGCATGGATTCATTAAGATTATTTTCGGCTAGCAGATCACTGGCAAAATAATTTAGGTTCTCATTCTGGTCTTTTTGAAAATCACGGACTATATGGACAAGATAACAAAAAACGGCTAAAGGATGAGCTGCTTCTTTTACATCAAAACTCGGTTGATTATAATCTCCGTTATCTTTATTCACACCGCATAAATGCATGAATATGGAGCCAGGAGCAACCGCTGCTCCTTCAGAGTATTTGAGAAAGATTTCAAAAGTATCGAAGCCTTCGTTATCTAAATCATAAATCATTGCTTCTGAAAGTTTTTGCCAGGGCCAAGACGGTATTTTGAATTTTGTCATAGTTTCAATTAGCTGTTTTTGAACCGAGTCGCGCGGTGTCCAGCTGTCTATTGCTTTTAGCCATTCGCAAACAAGAGTTTTAAGTTGCTGCTTATCCGCCTCTGAAATTTTATTACCCTTTGCTTTTAAATTATCGACCATGTCATCAACAGAGCGCATTGATTTATAGCAGATCTTGAAAGCTTCATAGCGTTCA
>JAUUWJ010000131.1 GCA_030589175.1 Actinomycetes bacterium | reverse complement strand
TTTATTATAGAAAAAAACAAAGGCAAACATCATTACCGACACAATAGCAAATATTGAAAGCCAAGCTTTTGCCGAAGAGGAAGCTTTTTCCCGAAAATAATATACTACACCGACTATAGCCAAAATCGTAAATATTGCAGCTATTGTATAAACCCACACGGGCCAAGGGTATTGAAGTAGTCCGAAATAGCCCCAGAAAAATTGTTTAAATATTCGAAAAACACCTTCAAGAGAAAAATTAGTTGCATAGAAAAACATATCAATCTCTTGCTTTAGATATCTAAATATCAAAATATTGACAAAGAAAAACAAAACAAGGATAGCCGAAGCATTCACTACTGCCCGGCCTGCTCCTCTACTCTCCTTAATCGCCCTATTCTTATAATTAGTCATTATTCTAGCTGCCAGAACATAAATAAGCGGCGGTGTTATTATCAAAAACCTCTCTTTTGTCAAAAAGCCAGCGATTAATGTAACTATCAGCAAAATGTAATCAAGCAATTTTGCTTTTTTCAGATGAATTCTAACTAACAGAAAAATAGCAGCAGAAAATAAAAACATTAAAAAACTATCGCTATTAACGGAGGAAAAAAGAAAGACAAGTTGCGGGCTAAATGCTAATGCCGTGATAGTAAATAACGATAAATTCTTCATATCCGGAAATAAATTTTCGATCATAAAATAAGTTAGAAGAAGAGCTCCGGCAAAAAACAACAAACTTAAAGTACGAGCAAACCTGTAAAAGATATTAAAATCGAGTATTTTGTAAAAAGGGTATATTACCAGTTCATACAAGGTAGGATGGCCGGTCTCACTCTCGACGCCAAAATAAGGAATTTTGCCGCCATCATATAGAAGTACGTTGCGTACATAAAGCTCCTCATCAGGAATTTGGTACTTTGGAAAAGCTCTTACAAAGAAAAGGCCCTCGACTAAAACAAAGAGCACGACTATCAATAAAGCGATATTTCTTGCCTTTTTTGTTTGCATTTATAAGTTAGTATACCATTAGAAAAAGTGTTCTAAGCATTTAATCTCTGATGATCCATATATGCTTAGCTAGATATTTTTTACAGAAAGTAGATTATTTTTAGTGAAAGCCGGTTCCCGAAATCATCACTCTTATTGTCTTTAGAATAATCTTTATATCGAGCCAAAAAGAGCTGTGGTAAAGATAGAAGAGATCGAACCTAAACTTATTTTGCACGTCGGTCGTATAAGAACCGCTTATTTGGGCCAAACCCGATGCACCTGGCTTCAGTCTAAATCGAGCAGCATACCCCGGTATCTTTTTTTTGTATTTTTCAACAAATTCAGGCCTTTCCGGGCGAGGACCGATAAAACTCATCTCCCCTTCTAAAATATTTATTAGTTGAGGTAGCTCATCCAGACGATACTTTCTCAATAAGCGCCCGATAGGAGTTACTCTTTTATCCTTCTTCTCCGCCAAAACAGGACCGCTCTTTTTTTCTGCGTCGCTATACATAGTTCTTAACTTAACAATGTGAAAGATTTTACTCTTTTGCCCAACCCTCTCTTGCCGATAAAAGATTTTTCCTTTCGAAGTTAGCTTTATCAAAATTGCCGAAGGTAGGATGACCAAAGGAAATAATATCAACAAACCGATTACCGAGAGTACAATATCAGTTAGCCGCTTTAGAGCTTTATAGGTCGATTTATTATTACTTTGGGTAAGTTCGAGTAAGGGAATATCCGTTAAAGTATTGTAGTCGACTCTTCCTACTAGTATCTCATATAGATTCGGGACTACTTCAATCCTTAAATTCGGCAAGCCCATCTCGGCCAACTGCTCAATAGTTACAATTCTTAAAGGATCTGTGATAATCAATCTGTCTATACCATGCTCTTTTACCAGTTGTGGAATATCTCCTGTCTTACCTATCACCGGTGCGCCACCGTATTTTTTGTTATCAGCATCCGATACAACTCCTACTAGCTTGTAGCTTAAATTATTTTCCTCCCTTAATTTAGAAATGATTTGCTTGGCAATGGGCTTTGTTCCTACAATGAGAATTTTTTGCTTTGGCCATTTATTTCTTAGGACGCCAATACTTATGTATCGCCAACCATAGACAAATACAACAGCAAAAAACCAGCCAATAAGAAAAACTAATCGAGGAAACTCAAAAAATTGAAACAGCCAAATAAAAGCTCCTAGAATCAGCCAGCTAATAGTAACTGCTTTAATAACCGGCTCTAAGTATCCGGTATTCAAAAGATCTTCGACAGTGTAAACGCTGGAGAGATAGGCTGATACCAGATATACGAGAGTAATAAAAACAGCCAGTTTAGTATAAGCGCTAAAATTAAATTCAGGGGGCTTCCCGGCAAATCTTATATAAAAGGCGACTATAATGGCTAAATTAACAGCCATCGCATCATAGAAAAAAGATGTTGTAGCCCAAAATCTTTTATTCATTCTAATTCAGAGCTTCCTTTGCTACCTCTAAAACATCTTTCGTCGTTATTTCTTTCATGCACTCTCCCGTTTTACAGTTTGAAATCTGCCCTAAGTATTGTTTCGTGCAAGGACTGCAATCAAGATCCTTGTAAATTGCCAGGCCCGAAAAACCATAGGGGCCCCACTTTTTTGGCGTGTTTGGCCCGAATAAACCTATAGTAGGCGTTTTCATTGCGGCCGCCATATGCATAGGGCCTGTATCTACACTAATAAAAAGGTTACATCTTCTTAAAACTTCTGCAAACTCCTTTAGGGAAAAATCAGTACAAACGATAGGATTTTCCCCTGGTTGTTGGTTATTGGTTGTTGGTTGTTGGAAATGTGATGGTCGGGGGCTGTTCCCATGCAGAGACTGTCCCCTAAGTATTTCGTTAATAACTTCTTTATCATTAGAGGTTCCGGTAATAATAACTTTGGCACCAAAGTCATCTTGAAGAGCATCTATGACCTTTGCAAAGCGTTTAGGAAGCCAACGCCTAACACGTGCTGATTGGCTGGTCGACGGATGTACTCCGATAACAAGATCGTTATCGCTTATATTGTTTTGCTCCAAAAATTGTTTAACAATCCGTTTGTCTTCTGAAGAAGTAGTTATTTCTTCTAAGTTGACATTTGAGTTTGGCGCCCCAAGCTTCTTAGCTATTTCATAAAAAGTTTGAACTTCGTGCTGCGTAGTATCATAAGTTATTTTTGTATTGAATAGTCTTCTTCTAAATTGTTTATCTACTGAAAAGCCGACCATATTATCTATTCCACCAAGACGTGAAATGATCGCCGTAAAATTATAATAATGTTCAAAATCAATGGAAATATCGAAATCCCTTTTTTTAATCTCTTTTATAATACGCAAAAAACCTCTAAGTCCTTTATCTGCCCCTAAAATATCATAGTAAATTATTTCATCAATATAAGAGAAACCCTCAACGACGCCGCTAACTCGAGGCGTTGTAAGCAAAGTTAGTTT
>JAUUWJ010000166.1 GCA_030589175.1 Actinomycetes bacterium | reverse complement strand
CTATCTTAGAAGCGGAGCCATTGCTCGTTTTTCTCCGGTATTAAAAGCCATTAAGAATTTTGCAAAAGAAGGCGGCCTTGTTATCGGAATTTGTAACGGGTTTCAAATACTTCTCGAAGCCGGTTTGCTGCCTGGTGCAATGCTGAGAAACACGACTTTAAAATTTATCTGCAAGAATGTGCACATAAGAGTGGAAAATGACGAGACACCATTTACAACTAAGTTTGGTAAGTCCGATGTTATTCAAATGCCTGTAGCTCATAATGAAGGCAACTACTTTGTTGATGAAAAAATGTAAGCCGACTTAAAGGAAAACAACCAACTCATACTTCGTTAATCGAATTCTTTGGGAGAAGTAGGGGCAGATAATTGTCCAAATGGCTCACTCGATAATATAGCCGGTATTTGCAATATTGAGAAAAACGTCTTTGGATTGATGCCTCATCCCGAACGGGCAATGGAAGATTTCTTGGGCGCCTCAGATGGACGAAAAGTTTTTGAATCTATTATTAGTTACGCGGGTTCCGGGTCTCGGGTCTAGGCTCTCGCGAAGTATTATTATGCAAAAAACAAAAGAAAGCAAAAAGCAAAACAATTTACTTGAAAAAGCTCTCGAGCTGGGGTTAAAAGAGAGCGAATTCGAAAAGATAAAAGAGCTTCTCAGAAGAGACCCTTCCATAACGGAGCTTGCTATGTATTCGGTTATGTGGTCTGAGCATTGTGCTTATAAACACTCGCGCCTTGAATTAAAAAAACTACCGACAAAATCGGAGCGGGTTTTGCAAGGGCCGGGAGAGAATGCCGGTATCATAGATATAGGAGACGGTTTGGCTGTTGCCATAAAAGTGGAGTCTCATAATCATCCTTCGGCAGTGGAACCGTTTCAAGGTGCGGCGACGGGCGTCGGCGGAATCGTGCGCGATATTTTTACAATGGGAGCGAGGCCGGTGGCTTCAATGAACTCGCTTAGATTCGGAAAGCTAAAAAATGCCAGACAAAAATATTTACTGGAAGGCGTGGTTGCCGGTATCGGTTTTTACGGTAACACGATCGGTGTGCCGACTATCGGCGGAGAGATTTATTTCGAAGATGCTTATGAAGGTAATTGCCTGGTCAATGCTATGTGTATAGGCTTACTCGAGAAAGATAAGATAATCAAAGCTCAAGCAAAAGGAGCAGGAAATCTTGTCGTTTTGATGGGTTCAAAAACCGGCCGAGACGGCATTGGAGGAGCATCTGTGCTGGCTTCTCAGGAGTTTGACGAGAGCTCGGCAAAAAAACGGCCCTCCGTTCAAGTAGGCGACCCTTTTATGGAGAAATTATTGATTGAAGCTTGTCTTGAGCTAAGAGATAAAGAACTCATTGTTGCCATGCAGGATTTTGGCGCGGCGGGGCTTACTTGTAGCACATGTGAGATGAGCAGCAGCGGCGATGTCGGCATGGAGGTCGACCTCGACAAAGTGCCCAAGCGCGAAGAGAATATGCAGCCGTTTGAATTGATGATGAGCGAATCACAAGAGCGGATGATGGCCATAGTTGAGCCGGAAAAATTGGACGAATTTATTAAAGTCTGTGAAAAGTGGCAGGTGCCGAGCTCAGTTATAGGAGAAGTTAAGAATCATAAAAAAGTGCGAATTTACAGCCAAGGAAAAGTTGTCGCCGACTCCCCGGCGCTGACTTATACCGAGGAAAGTCCTATATATAAACCCAAAGCAAAAAAGCCGGCGTATTTAGATGAGCTAGAGAAAAAGGAAGTTAAGTTAGGTGAACCTGAAGATTATAATCAAGCGCTGATTGATTTAATATCTTCGGAAAATATTTGTAGCCGCCGCTGGGTTTGGCAGCAATATGACTACATGGTTCAAACAAATACTGCTCTAGCTTACGGTGCTGATGCTTCAGTGATAAGGATTAAGGGAACTAAAAAAGCTCTTGCCGTTAGTATCGACGGGCAAGGCCGCTATTGTTATTTGGATCCTTTTGAAGGATCAAAGATTACTGTAGCCGAAGCCGCTCGCAATCTGGTAATGGCGGGCGCAAAACCTTTAGCCGTTACCGATTGTCTTAATTTTGGCAATCCTGAGAAAGAAAAGATATTCTGGCAATTTAGCAAGAGTATTGAAGGTATAGCTGAAGCTTGTAAGTATTTTAAGGTTCCCGTTGTAAGCGGTAACGTAAGTTTTTACAATGAATCAAGTAAAGCAAACGGTAAAAGTCTCGCTGTCTTTCCTACTCCGGTAATCGGCATGGTGGGATTAATTGAAGATTTAGATCACTTCACTACGATTGGATTTAAGGATGAAGGTGATTTGGTTTACTTACTCGGTGAGACTTTGCCAGAGTTTGGCGGCAGTGAATACTTAAGGATGGTTGACGGTATTTACGGCAAACCTCCGGCTCTAGATTTTGAGAAAGAGGCTGCTTTACACGAATTTTGTCAGAGAGCAATCAAGCAAGGAATAATAAAGAGTGCCCATGATTTAAGTGACGGTGGTCTTGGTGTGTCTCTAGTCGAGAGTGCATTGGCAAATAATAAGGGAGCTGATATTGAGATTAAAGATGATTTATTCACTCATCTTTTTAGCGAAAGTCAGTCCCGGGCGCTAGTTACAATTTCACCTGAGGACGAAAATCGTTTTGAAAAGCTCGCAGATGATATAAAAATTACCAAGTTGGGCGCAGTTAATGGAAATAAACTGGAAATTAATGGCAAAATAGGCTTAGCTCTAGATGCGATAGCAGACACGTATAATAGTTCACTAGAAAAGGCTTTGAAAAAGAATTGAGTATCTGGCTGCTAAGAAGTAAAAAAGAAAATAGAAAAATGAAAAAACACAAAGAAAATATAGAAAAGAAAACCAAAAAGCAAGAAATTAATAAATATTTTATCTTTTTAAATAAATTTTTATTTTTTATATGTGGATTTTATTTTTTCTATCTCAGTTTTTCTATTAGATGTAAGCAGCAATTAGATTTTTCAAAAGG
>JAUUWJ010000001.1 GCA_030589175.1 Actinomycetes bacterium | reverse complement strand
CAGAAGCTGAAGATTTAGTAAAGAAACTGGGCGGTCAAACATCAACAGCAGTAAGCAAATCAACCGACTATGTTGTAGCGGGAGAAAGGGCGGGCTCTAAATATGATAAAGCGAATAAACTCGGGGTAAAGATAATAACTGAAGATGAATTTGAGAGGTTGATTAGCTGAATCGTCAAGATAAAGACTTACCAAAATCAAAAAAGGCCGAAGAAGAGGCTCCTAAAAAAGAAGAAGTGAAAAAAAATGAAGAAAATGATCTGCCATGGGGAACATCGCAAGCTTGGTGGGGGATTTTATCACTTCTAGGACTAGCTATTTTATTTAACGTTATAGTTTCAGCTCTAGTCGGCTCAGGCATTATTAGGCTTCCTGCACCAATTACAGTTGGAATTATTACCGCTCTACTTTATGGAGCTATATTCATAGTTGTTTATTACTTAACAAAGGCTCACTTAGACAAATTAGCTTTCTCAAAATTTTCTTTTCTACCGGCTCTAGGATATGCCATTTTGTTTTTCATAGCGATTTTTGTTTTTGAAATTTTATGGGCTTCTTTCTTAAGATTAGTCGGAGTACAGCCGCCGGATTCGGCCTCCCCTATCGTGGAAATATTTGGTACCTCTATTTTAGGGTTTATCGTTGTCTTCCTAGTCACCGTTGTTATTGCTCCTATCGTTGAAGAGATATTTTTCCGATCTTTTTTGTACCAGGCTTTTAGAAAACGCTACGGCGTTACTCTAGGCATTTTAATAAGCGCTCTTATTTTTGCTCTATTTCATTTTGGTTTTCTTACCGGCCTTCCGGTTTTTTTGGCCATAGGTATTCTATTGGGCTACATTTTCGAGAGATATAAATCGGTTTATCCGGCAATAATGCTCCATTCTATTAATAATCTTTTCTTCTTCATAATACTGCTTGTAAGTGTTTGACAGTTACTAGTTTTTCGATAATCTTCCCGTGCACCAGAGAGCCATCCGATACATCGGGGTGAATGGTTTCATACACTATGAGCTCTCGGTGCAGGATGTTCGCCCAGCATCGTATTGAAAGATGCCAACGAGCTTGCCTGTGGGGCTCCACCTAGAATTTAGTTATAATTAACAAACGAGTGCAAAATGGATGAAATTAAACAGTCACCTGTAAAAGATGAATTAAAATGGTTCGATGCTATTCTGCCTTTTATTGCCTTTATTGCGGTACAGGTAATTGCCGGTTTTATGGCAATGATTGCAATCTTGATTCTGAATTGGCAACAATTATTAGGCAGTATCAAATCGGGCGTTATTTCAGATAAAATATTAAACTTAGCGCTTGGAAAATACTCGGCCATTTTTTCTCTAAGTATTCTGGCTTCGTTCATAATTACTTCTTTGATGATAGTTTTGTATATCAAGTTGAGAAAAATAAATATATCTCAAATTGGATTAAGGAGTTTTTCATCTAAGTATTTAATATATGTAGTGTTTTTTAACATATTTTTCTTTGGGACTACGTTTTTATACGATACTTTTTTGACGGCTACCGGCTTTAAACCAAACACCCAGATTAATGATTACTTAAATATCTTCGGAAAAGACTTATTTGGTCTGGTGTTGCTTGGAATTACCATTGTTATCCTGGCTCCGATAGTAGAAGAGGTAGTCTTTAGAGGTTTTCTATTTGGTTACCTTGACAAGCGTTATGGGTTTTTTGTCGGAGCTCTTATTTCTTCATTTATTTTTGCCTCCATTCATATATATTTTATTCAGTTTCCAATGTTTCTTTTGATAGGTTTTGGTCTTGGTTATATTGCAAAGCGAAGCGGCTCGATTTGGCCCTCGGTTTTTGCTCATTTTGTAAATAATGGTGTTCTTTTTGTTATTATGATTTTGACTATAGGAGTAATTAAATGATTGATAAAAAAGAAGTAGAGTATATTGCTAACTTAGCTAGGTTAGAGGTAAGTGAAAAGGAAGCAAAAAAGTTTACCTCTCAACTTGGCGTTATCTTAGAGCATGTTGCCAAGATATCGGAAATTGGCACAAAAGAGATTAAGCCTACCTCTCATGCAGTAGAGATCAATAATGTGCTTAGAGAAGATAAAGTTGACAATGAAGTAAGCAAGGAAGAATCGTTGTCAAATGCACCGGATAGCGAAGAAGGAGCTTTCAAGGTGCCGAGAATCATATAGAGGGGAAATTCTAAGCACTAAATCCTAAATTCTAAACAATATCAAATGTTCAAAATATAAATATCAAAACAAGAATTTAAACATTTGAAGATTGGGATTTGGGATTTATTTAGGATTTCGATATTAGGATTTAGAATTTATTATGTTATACGAGTTAACGGCTTACGAATTAAATAAGAAATTACAAAAAAAAGAATTCAGCTCTAAGGAACTTACTGACGCAGTCAATTCAAGAATTGAATCTGTCGAGAAAAATGTCGATGCTTACGTTACTTTTATTGAGGGGAAGCCGGATAATAATGATAATGTAGCCGGAATCTTTAGAAATATACCCGTTGCAGTTAAGGACAATATCTGCACTAAAGGCATTAAGACAACTTGTTCATCCAAAATCTTGGAGAACTATGTACCTATTTACGACGCTACGGTTGTAAAAAAGCTCAAAGAAGCAAGAGTTGCTTTCACCGGAAAAACTAATTTAGATGAATTTGCCATGGGCTCCTCGACTGAGAACTCCGCTTTTAAGATTACTAAAAATCCTTGGGACACCAAGAGAGTTCCCGGCGGCTCGAGTGGCGGAAGTGCGGCTGCTGTTGCGGCTGGCGAATGTATAGCAGCTTTGGGCTCTGATACGGGAGGCTCGATAAGGCAGCCGGCATCTTTTTGCGGGGTAGTGGGAATGAAGCCTACATACGGCCTGGTATCACGTTATGGGCTTGTCGCCTTTGCTTCTTCTCTGGATCAAATAGGGCCGATAACCAAAGACGTTACGGATTGCGCCCATTTACTAAAAGCTATTGCCGGACACGATGCTTTTGATTCAACTTCTCTAAATACCGAAATACCTGATTACCCAAAAGCTTTGACTTCAAATGTGAAAGGCTTAAAGATAGGCGTTATAAAAGAACTTGTCGCTGAAGGAATCGAGTCCGGTATAGAGCATGTCTTTTCTGAAGCTGCTAAGAAACTAGAAAGCAAGGGTGCTCAAATTGTTGAAGTTTCCATGCCTCACATTGAATATGCTTTGCCTGCTTATTACCTTATTGCACCTTCGGAAGCTAGTTCGAATTTGGCCCGCTTTGACGGCGTGCGCTATGGATTCAGGGCTCAAGCCGAAGACTTGCTTGAGATGTATAAAAAAACACGATCAGTTGGATTTGGCGAGGAAGTAAAAAGGCGCATAATGCTGGGGACTTATGCCTTATCGACCGGCTATTTTGAAGCTTACTACGGCCAAGCCCAAAAAATACGCACCCTAATAATAGAAGATTTTAAGAAAGCTTTTGAAAAAGCTGATGTCCTGGTTTCACCGACAACACCTTCAACGGCCTTTGAAATTGGCGAGAAGACAGATGACCCGCTGCAGATGTACTTATCGGATATTGCAACAATACCGGCTAATCTTGCCGGTATCCCGGCTATTTCTGTTCCTTGCGGCTTGTCGGAAGGTTTGCCTGTCGGTTTTCAAATAATGGGCAAGCATTTGGATGAAATGACAGTACTTAAAACCGCTTATGCATTAGAGCAAACAATAGAATTTAAGGAGAAGCCAAAGCTTAATTAATATGGCAGTTAAAAAAGAAGCTATCAAACTCAAAGTAGCCCAACAAAAAGAAGATAAGTCTTTTGACCCACAAGTTATAGTATGGGCTGCTTTTGTAGGCAATGGTTTGATTATGGTTACCAAGTTTGTTGTCGCAATTTTTAGCGGCAGCATAGCAATGCTCGCCGAAGCTGTTCACTCTGTTGCCGATACTTTCAATCAGCTTTTTTTGATAATAAGCCTTAAACTTGGCGCAAAACCCGCTGATGAGAAGCACCCTTTTGGCTACGGTAAAGAGAGATTTTTTTGGGCATTTATTGCAGCGCTAATTATATTTTTCGTCGGCTCTTTCTTTTCAATATACGAAGGAGCAAGAAAAATTATTGAGGGAGGCCATGGAAGCGAACAGTCATATTTTGTAATAGGACTTGCTGTCTTAGGAATAGCTTTCATTTTTGAGTCAATCTCAATTGGAATTGCCGTTCGCGAAGTACGCCATGGCATGAAGAAAGCTAAAAAGAGCTTACTCGACTTTGTTACCCAAACTCGCGACCTGACTTTAAAAACAGTTTTATTTGAAGACGGAGCGGCTCTCTTTGGCTTGGTTTTTGCCGCAATCGGTATGTATTTGTCAAAAGTATATGAAACCGCTTTGTTTGAAGGCTTAGCTTCGATCTTAATAGGTATTATTCTAGCGGTAGTTGCTTTTTATTTGGCAAAAGAAGCACGAACGCTGTTGTTGGGAGCGGCGGCCGGCAAAGAAGAATTGAAGCATATGCTCAAAGTATTTTTAGAAGAGCCTAATGTCGAAAAAGTCATCGACTTGCTCACGATGTACATGGGGCCGGAGAGTATATTGCTAACCAGTCATTTACAGATTAACGATAGCCTGAGCTCAACAGAACAAGAGTCATTGATTGATGAGCTGGAAAGAAAGATCATCAAAGTTGTTCCAAAAGTTAAAAAAGTTTTCATCGAGCCTGAGATCATTGACCACCGGCCTTTAGAGAAGGATCTCAAGTGATGATAAAGATTGTTGATGAGAGGTCGCTATGGCGGTAAAAGATTATGAAGCGGTAATCGGCTTGGAAATCCATGTCGAGCTTCTTACCGAATCTAAGATGTTTTGCGGCTCGGCCGTAACTTTTGGCGAAGAGCCCAATACGCACACTTGCCCGATTTGCCTAGGATTACCGGGTACTTTACCGGTTACCAACAAAAAAGCTATTGAATATATCACAATGATAGGTTTGGCTCTTAACTGCAAAATAAATCCGATTTCTCAGTTTCATCGGAAGAATTACTTTTATCCGGATATGCCGAAAGATTATCAAATTTCCCAATATGATATTCCTGTTGCCAGTAACGGCTTTCTTGATGTCGAACTGGATGGGGGAGAACGGCGCGTAAGAATTTTGAGGGCTCATATCGAAGAGGATACAGGCAAGCTTCTTCACGAATCAAAATCGGGCCGCTTGCACGAAGCAAAGTATAGCTTAGTAGATTTCAACAGAGCCGGAACGCCCTTGGCTGAAACCGTTACCGAACCCGACATTCGCTCGGCTGAACAAGCAGTGGCCTTTGTTTCTCAGCTACGCTCTATTGTCCAACATCTGGGTGTAAGTGACGGTAATATGGAAGAGGGCTCATTGCGTGTTGACGCTAACATAAGTTTGCGTCCTGTTGGAAGCAATGAATTTGGCGTAAAAGCAGAAGTTAAGAATATGAACAGCTTTCGTTCTCTAAAGAAAGCTTTAAATTTTGAGATAGAGCGCCAGGAAGAACTTTTAAGGAACGGAGGGGAAGTTCACCAGGAAACAAGGCATTGGGATGAGAAGCTTGGCCGGACTACAACGCTTAGGCGCAAGGAGGAAGTCCAGGATTATCGCTATTTTCCCGATCCGGATCTGGTTCCTTTTAATTTAACTGAGGATTATGTTGAGGAGATTAGGAGCAAGTTACCGGAATTACCAAAAGACAGAAAGAAACGTTTTATTGAAGAGTATGGATTGCCGGCTCATGATGCCAGGGTCTTAACGCAGTCAAAAGCGGTAGGAGATTATTTTGATGAAGCAGTCAAACTCTATAAAAAAGATCCGAAAAATGTTAGCAATTGGATAATCGGGGAATTTTCATACCACCTTAAGAACGCTAATTTAGAAATCGATGAAAGTGCCATAACTCCGAAACATTTGGTAAATCTCTTAAATCTTATAGACAAAAAAACGATAAGCGGCAAGATTGCCAAAGAAGTATTTGACGAGATGTTTAATACCGGCAAGTTGCCAGATATTATAGTCGAAGAGAAACAGCTTGTCCAAATTGTCGATGAGAGTGAAATTGAAAAGATTGTAGATGCTGTTCTCGAAGAAAATGCTCAAGCAGTAGAAGATCTAAAAAGCGGCAAGGAAAAGGCTCTCGGATTTCTAGTTGGCCAAGTAATGCGTTTTTCCAAAGGAAAAGCAAATCCTGAAATCGTAAATCGCCTAATCAAGAAGAAAATCTAATAAGTTTCTGCTTAACAATTTAGCCTAGATTAATGAAATAAAATCGGTAACTGAGCTACGAAGTTTCGAATAAAGGCAACTTAGGTTTTTCTCGCACTTCGCTTCAAATCCCAAGAAAGGTTTTCTTTCTTTTACTCTTTGCTTTAATTGCAAAGAGCAATTTTCACATTTGCTGGCGAGAAATGAACTAACATAAGAAAACAACAACAAGGTACAAATTATGATTGATAGCGTGAAAAAAACACCTTCCACAAAGCTCAATTTTTTAACTATCAAAGAAAGGAAGAGTCCGCAAGCAAGGCTAGTTGCTGCTATAGAAAAAACATATAAATCTCGTGCCGCCAAGTTATCCCACTTATCTTTTAGATAATTGCCCTCTATCATCTTGTTCCTGTTAGGTTGGATTTAATATCGGCAATTAGCGAGCGTTCTTTAATTGATCTTGAATGTTGTTTGTCTTAGGGGGTAACTAATTTCTTGCCTGCTTCATAAACTTCTTCCAGAGCTTTGGAGTTTTTCAGAATAGCTCCTTTTTTATCAAAACCGACATAAGATAGAGCTTGGTGCTCGTTTACGCTTATGGTTCTGAAAAAAGCTTTAGCCGAAGCCTGGGTGCAAGTATAGCCAATTTCTTTTTTCATTCCGCCTACGGAGATAAAAAGACCCTTTCTGGCTATCGGTTTTTGGGGAAGCGGTTTTTTTAGTAGATATTTCTCACACCAAAAAGCTTGGGTTCTATCGACCATAGCTTTGGCTTGGGCGCTCAGACCAAAGAAAAAAACGGGAGAAGCCAAGATAAAACGGTTTGTGTTGCGAATTACCTCATATATTTCATCCATGTCATCGGTCTTAGTGCAAACTCCGGTGTCTTCACAATCACCGCAATCTTGACAGCCTCTAATGTCCATTTCGTTTAGATTAAAAACGGTGTAATTAGCGCCACTCTCATCGATTCCTTCAAGAGCTTTATTGAGAAGTATTTCGGTATTTCCGCCCTTACGGGGGCTTCCTAAAAATGCGCTTACACTAACTCTATTCATAGCTTTAGCCTTGCATAACTGTTGAACTTAGGCAAATAAAGTATATTTATCCAATAATTTCCTTTAATCCCTTAAGCTTTAGGCAGCTTTTACTGTATTATATATTTGATGATTTTAACTGTAACTTTAAATCCTTCAATAGATAAAACTTTTGAAATACCTAAATATTCAATCAATAAGCTTAACAGAACCGATATGCCCCAGATTATTGCCGGCGGAAAGGGAATCAACGCGGCCATTGTATTAAAGCTTTTCAAAGAAGAAGTTGTTGCCACCGGTTTTTTAGGAGATTTGACGGGAAAAAAAGTCGGCGAATATCTAAGAAGCAAAGACGTTACTACCAATTTTGCCCAAATTGAAGGATCGACGCGAACAAACTACATTGTTTTAGACAGACGCAAGCAAACCCAAATAAATGAAAGAGGCCCTAAAATTGAGCCTGACGAACTTGAAAGTTTTATGGATATATATGAAAGGGCTTTATCCCACGCAAAATTTGTAATAATGGCCGGCAGTATTCCACCGGGTATAGATGTCGATATTTACAAAAGCTTGGCCAGAAAAGCAAAGCATAAAAATATTAACGTATTTCTAAATACTTCAGGCGAAGCTTTGGAGAGGGCAGTAGAAGCGGCTCCTTATATTGTCAAACCTGACATCAGAGTGCGGGAAAAGGTATTGGGAATAACGCTTGACAGCATAAAAAACAAGATTAGAGCGGCAAACAAAATAATGTCTGACGGAGCCCAAATCGTAATGTTTAGTGAAGGAATTATCGGTGAGTTAATAGTTTCGAAAGGAAAAGCTTTTATTGCTAAACCGGAAAAAGATACTTTAAGAAGCAGAATAGGGGTTCAAGATTCAATAATCGGTGCTTTTACTTACGGAGTAGTGAATAATATGTCTCTGGAAAATGCGGCTAAGATTGCAGTTTGTGCCGGCAAAGCGGCAGGGGATAGAATGATTAACACTCCTGAAAGCTCGAAAGAGATAGAAATGTGTCAGAAGAATATTCTTATAGAGGAGGTCATTTGAAAGTAAAGGATTTCATGACCAGGGACCTTACCTCTTTAAGTCCTGAGTCCACTTTGAAAAAAGCGGTTTCTTTGCTCTCAAAAGCTAGCCTTACAGGCGTTCCCGTCGTAGATAAAGAGTTAAAAGTTGTCGGATTTGTTTCAGAAAAAGACATTATTCAAATTGCCTTTCCTTCTTCGGCCGGCCTAGTCCATGACTCAATCTTTGTGCACGATTTTTCTCGTATTCTGCAACAGCTCGGTGAAATAGGTGAAAAAAAGGTTGATGATGCCATGACAAGTGACCCTATAGTAACGGATGAGGAAAAAACCGATGAAGAAGTGGCTGAAATTATGCTAACTGAGAAGATTAAGATTTTGCCGGTTGTTCGGCCTAAAACTAAAATTCTCGCAGGAGTAGTGACCCGCTCTGATTTATTAAAAGCCCTGTTTGAAAAAAATGAATAATCTCTTCCTCCTAATAGGTATAGTAGTTTTTCTAGGATTAGCAGGCGCAAAATTTGTAGAACGAATAAAAACCCCTCAAGTAGTTGGCTATATTTTAATCGGTGTCTTATTAGGAAGCTCATTCTTTAATGTAATCAAATTAAACAGAATAGGCGATCTCGAAATTATTAGTAGTTTTGCCCTGGCCTTAATCGGGTTTACAATTGGCGGTGAGCTTTCCTGGCGAGGCCTCAGAACTTTGGGGCGTTCTATAATAACTATCGCAATATTGGAGTCGACCGGTGCTTTTATTTTAGTCTTTGCCGTTGTGACTTTGATAACTTCTAATCTTCCTTTAGCTCTGGTATTCGGTGCTCTGGCATCTGCAACCGCTCCGGCAACAACGGTGGGGGTTCTTTGGGAATATAAATCCAAGGGGCCTCTTACAAGTACTCTTTTTGCCGTTGTCGGTCTTGATGATGCGATTGCTTTAATTCTTTATGGATTTGCTGCCGGCCTGGTCAAGGTAATTATTTTGGGCGGCGCTCAAAATGACGTATCTTTTGGAGCAGCCATCGCCGGCTCACTGTACGAAATATTTGGCGCAATTCTAATCGGGCTAGTATTTGGTTTTCTTATGCATTATTCTCTCAAACTGATAAAAAAAGAAAACGAGGTACTGATATTAACGATATCGGCTATTTTAGTAGCAAGCGGTATAGCCCTAAATTTAGGGCTTTCTTTGATTTTATCTAACTTAACATTAGGCGTTGTTCTCATAAATATATCTGAGAAAAATAAACGCAGTTTCAGGACAATTGCCTCAATAACACCGCCAATATTTCTTCTATTCTTTTTGCTAGCCGGCGCCAGACTGCAAATTTCAGAGTTGCCTAAATTAGGCTTTATTGGTCTTGCTTATATCATAATGAGAGTTTTAGGTAAGACTTCGGGCGCTTATTTTGGCGCAGTATTTTCTAAGGCGCCAGAGACAGTGCGAAAATATATTGGTTTTGGTTTACTGTCGCAAGCCGGCGTAGCTATCGGCTTAGCTATTGAAGCATCAAGAACTTTTTCCGCACTGGGGCCTGCCGGTGTAAAGATAGGATTAACAGCGATTAATGTTATAGCGGCAACGGTTTTCGTGTTTGAGATTATTGGACCTATTGCCACCCGCTTTGCAATTTTCAGGGCAAAAGAAGTTCCCTCTCAAGCTGGGGAATGATTGGCAAAGAAAAAAGCACTGTTTTACCCGCGCACCAGAAGGCCACCAACTTTAGTTGGTGGATGAATGGTTCTCCATGGCCTTCGGTGCGGGGTTCTGCTCCGTAACAGAAAGAAGCCCCGACTCTGTCGGGGGAGCTTCACAGTAAGAAGCGATTATTTCTTCCTATGTCTATTTGTCTGGTTGGTCAATTATGATGGCTGTTATAAGAGTGCGGTTCTAGTAGGCTGTGTCTTTCAGAACAGCAAATGTGTTAGGTAATACAAACCTTTGCCCACTGCTTCAAAAGCGCGTTCATAAATGGTTTAATGTAGACGATGAAAAATAGATTTCTAGCTGTTGTCATATTTTTAGTTTTAGCCGCAATAGGACTTGGATTTGCGCTTCTACCTTATTATGTCGATTGGCTCTGGTTTAATGAAGTTGGCTATACCAGCGTATTTCTCAAAATTATATATACCAGTGTCGGAATAGGTGTAATATCGGCAATAGTCTTTTTTCTTTTTATCTATATTAATCTACTTATTACGAGAAGATTTTCGCCAAAGTACTGGCATGTTTCCGAGCAACCGGTCTTAGAGCAAATCCGCCAGTTTTTCCGCAAGGCGGCTACTTGGGTAATATTGGGCATAAGTTTAGTTCTTTCAATAATGGCCGGGCTAGCGGCTAGCGGTCAGTATGATATAGTCTTAAAATTCTTAAATAGCGTGCCTTTCGGCACGAAAGATGCCGTATTCAACCTTGATATTGGTTTTTATGTTTATAAACTCCCTTTTTATCATTTTCTTTTTAGCTGGGTTGTTGGATTACTGATTACAGCCGCCATAGCTACTTTAGTAGTATATTTATTTGACGGTTCAATTGAGATTAGGCCGACCGGCGTAAGGCTCTTGGGGCATGTAAAAGCTCATTTATCTGTTCTTGGTGCTTTATTATTAGTAAGTATTGCTTTTAACTACCGGTTGCAAATGTATGATCTGCTTTATTCTGTGAAAGGATTAATTTCCGGAGCGGGCTATACCGATGTGCATGCCAATCTGCCGGTGCTTTGGATTCTTTTGGTAGTAGCTGTAATTTCAGCTGTCATTATTCTTATTAACATTAGTTTTAAAGGCTGGGTTTATCCGGCAGTCGGTGTAGGAAGTCTTGTTGTTACCTCCTTTATTGCTGGCTCAATCTATCCGGCTTTTGTTCAAAACTACCGGGTAAAACCAAATGAGCTTAAGGTAGAGACGCCATATATTAAGCGGACAATTGAAGCAACTCAGAAAGCTTACGCCTTGGACAAAGTAAAAAAGGTAGATTTTAAGCTGGATAACAAATTATCTATTTCAGATGTCAAAGCAAGTGAAGCGACCATTGATAATATAAGGCTCTGGGATTGGCGCCCGCTTCTTACTACTTACAGACAAGTCCAAGAAATCAGGCCCGTTTATAAATTCATGGATGTTGATATTGACCGTTATGTTATTGATGGCAAAAAGAGACAAGTGATGTTAGCGGCAAGAGAACTCTCACCCGATGATTTGCAGGATAAGGCTCAGACCTGGGTTAACAAGTATACTATATACACTCACGGCTATGGTGTAGCGATGAATGCGGTAAACGAAGTTAATAACGAAGGCCTGCCGGATTTTATGATAAAGGATTTACCGCCCGTATCAAAAGCTAAAGAGCTAAATATTAAGCAACCGCGCATATATTACGGAGAAGTTATGAAAGACTCTGACTACGCTATAGTCAATACGGAAAATTCTGAGTTTGATTATCCCGAAGGTGATAAGAATATAACCAGTCACTATAAGGGTAGCGGCGGGTTTCGTCTTAATTCCACACTCAAGAAAATGGTTTTAGCTATTAACAAACAAGATATAAACATACTTATCAGCGGAGCGATAAATTCTAAGAGCCGAATAATGCTAAGGCGCAATATTCTTGATAGGGTGCAAACAATTGCTCCTTTTATTAGTTTTGATGACGATCCCTATGTAGTTATTGATAAAGGCCGTCTTTATTGGATAGTTGACGGATATACTTCTACAGAAAATTATCCTTATTCGCAGAATTTTAATAAACAATATAACTACATCAGAAATTCGGTAAAAGTTATTGTCGATGCCTATAGCGGAAAAGTTGATTTCTATACTATCGGAGACGATCCGATTATAAAGACTTATTCAAGAATATTTCCTAAGATGTTCAAGGATTTAGCCGATATGCCTGAGGGATTAAAGGCTCATTTGCGTTATCCGGAAGATTTGTTCAGTCTTCAATCAGAAGTTTATTCCATTTATCATATGACTGACCCTCAAGTCTTCTACAACAAAGAAGACGAGTGGAATATTCCAAAAGAATTATTTGAGTCGGAAGAAACACCGGTTGAACCTTATTATGTAATATTGCAGCTTCCTCAATGGAAAAATGATTTTCAATTGATTAGGCCGTTTACGCCCTCAGGCAAGAACAATATGATTTCCTGGATGAGCGTTAATTCAGAGCCGGATAAATACGGCGAAGTACTCTTATATCAATTTAGCAAGAAAGAGCTGGTTTATGGCCCATCTCAAATTGAGGCTAGAATTGATCAGCAACCTGATATTAGTGAGCGGTTTTCTTTGTGGAGTCAGCGTGGCTCGCAAGTGATTCGCGGCAACTTGCTTGTGATTCCCATAAAGAACTCTCTACTCTTCGTTGAACCGATTTACTTACAGTCAGAGCAAAGTCAAATACCCGAACTTAAAAGAGTGATCACAGTATTTGGCAATAAGGTCGCAATGGGAAATACTTTTGACGAAGCTCTTGAATCATTGTTTAGCGGCAAAGTCGTGACTGGAGACGAAAAAGAAGATACGACGGAAAAGAAAGAAACGGTTGAAAAGAAAAGCAGAGAAGATTTGATTAAAGAAGCCAACGATCTCTATAAAAAGGCAACGACAGCTCAGAAAGAAGGCGACTGGTCTTCCTACGGAAAATACATTCAAGATCTCGGCAACATTCTTGAGAAGTTGAAACAATAGTGTCTGGAAAAAATAAGAAAGTAGCTTGATTTAAAGGCTTGATAAAGCCCCGTAAATTGCGGAGCTTTTATTTTGACCTATTTTCTGCCGATATATAAGTATAGACACTTGCATAGCAGAACAAAGGTGTTAGAATAATGTTTGTGAAGAAAACACTAGTAGTCTTAGCAGTAACGATAATAGTAGCAATGTCTTTTGTCACTTCGTCTTACGCCGGTGTACTTATTTATGGCCGGGGACATGGGCATGGTGTCGGTGTGAGCATGGCCGGTGTATACGGTATGGCTAGAACCGGCTATAACTACCGCCGGATTCTAAATCATTACTATACCAATACTGCTTGGAGCACCCGCAAAGATGATCGAGTAATCAAAGCTTATTGCTCCAAACACAAGGTCTGGGTAACTTTAAAGGTGAGAGATTATCTATATAGATTAGCGGAGGAGCCGAATACTTGGCCGAGAGAAGGTCTTCGCTCTACGATGGTAGCCGCTCGCACTTATCTTTGGTACAAACTAGAAAGATATGGGAAAATGACCGGTGGCCAATATTGGGTTCATACTATTAATCCCGCAACCAGACCAAATATTGTTAGAGCCGTACAGAATACGACTAATCAAGTTTTGACTTATAACGGCAGAGCTATTATAGCTGCTTATTCTTCTTCAGCAGGTGGATACACGGCAAAAATGAGTGAAGTATGGGGCGGCTCGGATAGGCCTTATCTAATAAACAGAAATAGCCGTTGGGATTCGGTGTTTTCAAGCACTTATAAGTGGAAAAAAACAGTTAGTAGCACGACGATTCAAAAAGCATATCCTTCAATAGGCAGTTTTCGAAGATTAGCAATAGATGCTCGTACTTCTGCCAACCGTGCCAGAAGCAGAGTAAAGACAGTAAGGATTATTGGTTCGAAGCGCCAGGTGACAGATAAGGGTTGGAATTTTAAGAGCAAGGCTGGACTCAAGTCAAATTATTTCTTTTTAAGGCCTTGGCCGTCACTTGGGCAACGTCCGCCGGACAGCAGACCAAGACCGCGGACATACGCAAAAAGATTTAGATCGCGCAGGAAAGGCAGAAGAAAAGTCGCCAGGGTTAAGTTAACTTGGTATGTAAAAGACAGTACCGGTAAAGCCTATGTGAAACTAAAGTTAAAAAAGCGGGTCTATTCCAGGATAAGAGCCAGAAGAAGAACACGTTATTACAATATATACCGTCTATATAAACGCAAATATAGTAGTACGAGAAATCGGGTTCTAAGAAGGCGGTTTTTGAGGGCGGCCAGGTGGTACTTCAAGCGTTATAGAAGATCAAAACCTTATGTCTACAAAACGGTAAAAATGATTAATTACAAATGGACCAAAGTAAATAAGTGGCGGACGTATCTATTCCTCACCAAATCGCCAGGAAAGTATAGATTTTACGTCTATGCCAAAAGCCAAGCCGGTGCTTATCAACGAAATGTTGCCGGTGCTCGTGGAACGGTGAGATAATTATCAAACTGATAAGAAAAGTCGTAGTTCGGGATACGTAGTTCGGCATTCGTGAAAGCACGAACCACGAAATACGAATCACGATTTACGAACTTAATTGTACATTGCACATTGATCATTGATTCTCATCCGGTAATTGCTCCGGTTTCTGCCCCTGATCTTCATTATCATTTGGCTGTTCATTAGGGTCTTTAGTCTGATTATCATCCGGATTCTGCTCTTCCGGCGGAGGCTGCTCATTTGGCTTATTTGTTTGTTCATCTTCGTTTTGTTCTTCTTCTTCCGCTGGCGCTTGCTCTTCTGAATTTTCTTCTTGAGCTGGTTCGCTCTTTTTATTGTTTTGATTTTTAGGAGTTGTACTTTCCTTTGGAGTAGCTTTATTCGGTTCTTCAGACGATGACTTTGGTTTTTCGATTTTTGCTTCTTCCGGAGCACCTTCTTTGTTGATTTCCTTGCTACCATATACACCAATCAAAGTTCCTCCTATCAACAAGAGGAGCAGCGCACCAACCAGTAGTAATTTCTTTGGAGCTGATAGAGCCCGAATTCTCTTAAACATTGATTTTTTTATTTTTAAGCTATCTGTTATTGCATCCGATTCCTTTGTCCCGGATTTTGTTGATAATGCTTTGCCCGATGATTTGGCGTCAATTTTACGGGTCTGCTGCTCCGAAAGATTGCTTTTTTGAGTTGCTTTGTTAGCTGATCCCTTTGAGCTTTTTAGAGAATGTACTTTAGTCGGACTTTCAGAAAGTTCTTGCTCATAATTTTGACTGCCAAGGTCTTTTAAGTTAGGAGCTTTCGCCAAGATACCGATTTTATCAAAGACTCCCGCCTTAATGGCTACGGGAACGATAAGTGGAATAATTGCCCGATAGCTTTTAGAAGCCTCAGTCATTTCTTCAAGAGCCAACCGGCAAAGAGGGCAATCTTTAAGGTGGCCTTCGACTTTCTCTCTTTGAGTGTCGGTTAGTTCATTGTCCACGTAACCGGAGAGCAAAGGCATCATATCTTTGCATTGTTTTGATAGTTTTTCTACATCTACCTGTTTCATTCTAAACACCTCTTTGAATTTCAGCCGGGCTCTTAAGAGTAGTACTCCTACTGAATTTTGTGGTATTTGCATAATTGCTGATATTTGTTCGTAATTATGTTCGTCTACTTCTCGAAGGCCAAGCACGGTTCTATAGTCTTCGGGCAAATCTGTGGCTGCAGCTCTCACCTGTTCTTGTTGTTCTTGTAATAGAGAACTTTTCTGGGGACTTACGTTTAGATCCAAATCCTCTTTGTAATTTAGGGGTTCGGCAGATGTGAATCTCTTCTTTTGCCTTAGAAGGTCGATAGAAACATTTCTGGTTGTCTTATAAAGATAGGCGCTAAAATTAATATTGCCGCTTAGTTTTGGCAGAGCTTCATAGACTTTGATAAATGCATCTTGAACGGCGTCTTTAGCATCTTCCTTATTTTTCACGATATTGTAAGCAAAGTTATATATTTTGCTTTTGTATTTTTCAAAGAGCAATTCGTAGTAAGAGCTGTTCCCATCAGCTATTTTTGACAGTAGTTTTTCATCTGTTAGTCTCATAATATTTTTCGGTACCATAAAATTATCCCTCATCTGAGTTTGCCACTACAAAAAGGCGTTCTCTGGCACTTCCAATTGGATGGCAAGTTATCAGGGTAATCCTCATGTTTTCTGTTTCTTCCAGCACACTCAGATTTGTCGGTTTAACAGTTTTTACCTGAAGAATTCGATAACTAAACTGCTCATCTTCCGTGTATATTATTATTTTGTCGTTTTTTTCCAGTTATTTAAATCGCGGAAAGGGTGGCCGTGCATTGTTCTATGACCGGCAATGGCGCTGTTTCCTACCTGACCCGGCATGGGAGTTTCTTCATAATGGCCTGGCCCTTTTGCCAGAACGTTTTGAGTTGTTCCTTCTAATACGTAAGCTTCGAGATCAATCTTGGGGATCGCTATTTTGGCAACAGCGTCTTTTGGTAAATCAATGCCTTTACTTTTGTCAGAAGAGTTTTTAGTTTCCGCTTTCAGTGATGATTGAGCTAAATTATATTTTAGATAGGAGACCTTCGGATATATAAACAGGCCCAACCCGATTAAGATAATTATTATCGGTGCTGTTAATCTGATTAATTTCTTTTTCATTTCTTACACCTTCTTCATATTTCGTGCGTTCTATTTCTATAACGAAGAAGGACGTAAAAAAATTACAAAATTATTACAAAAATTTTTTATAATTGGTTTTCCGCTGGTTGCGAGCTTAAAAATGCTAGGAAAAGATCTTACTTTTGGTGGGATGGACAGAAATAACTTGTCCGGCCGCCGATTTTTTTACTTTTTAATTTCGTTGACTTGTCCTCCGGACACAATCCATCAGTTCGCCTGTGTGGGATGATATATTTATCAGCTAAAGGAGTTAAATCTGCATTCATTTCAACTGCTTTTTTTAAGACGTTCTTTGTTGCGGCAAAGAGACGTTTAAGTTCGTCTTCAGATAATTCAGCAGCGTTTCTATCCGGCCTTACTCTGGCTTGGTAGCATATTTCATCAGCGTAGACGTTGCCAATTCCCGCTATCTCGTCTTGCATCATCAAAACTTTATGAATGTCAGTTGCATGATGCTTAATAATATTTATAAATGTCCGATAATCGAACTTTTTATCCAAGGGGTCTGGGCCTAAATTCTTAAGTTCTTCGATTTCATCTTTGTTTTGCGTTTTGTGAAAAGCTATTTTTCCAAGTTTGCGTTGAGATGTGTAATAAAATGCATGTTCATTCATATAAAAAGTAGCTCGCGTAAATCTTGGCTCGTCTAGAGCTACACCTTGATATATGATATCTCCGGTAAGACCTAAGTGAATAAGCACTGAACCGGAATCTGAAGTATTTAAGATAAGATATTTGCCACGCCTATCAACCGAGGTGAACTGTTTATTCTCGAGCCCTTCTTGCAAATCTTCTAAGCGTGTTCCTCTAATAATTCTGGCATCTTCAACCTCTACTCGATTTATCTTTTGCTTTAGTATTCTATTTTTTAGATATTTTCTTCTGGCCTCAACGTCCGGTAATTCAGGCATAGATAATTATTAGTTGTTGGTTTCGTGATTAGTTATTGATTTAGTTATTAGCGAAATGGTGTTTACTAATAACCAAAATCTAATAACCAATAACTATTTATTCACCTTCTTCTTCAAAAATGCTCCAGAAAGTCTCCTTTAGCCCTTTCTTCTTTTTCCAGATTTCGGCTTTCATTTTCATCTTTTCATCAGCTATGTCAACCATTTCTTTAGCTATTTCGTTCAACTTGTCATCATGACGTTTTTCTAATTCATCTTTTATTTTGTGAACTAATGAATGTTTCCAAGCTTTTTTGATCAGCCATTTGTCAAAATGCTTTGCAGCTTTTCCTGCTCTACCGTGGCCGCAACACGGACATGTACAATGCGGGCAATTACAGCGCCAGCCAGTTTGTTCATGTCCTGCCATATGTCCCATCATATGCGTCATAAATTTTCACTCCTTAAATGAATTTTATTTTTTTTACCCAAGTGTTGATAATTCGAAAAGATGTTAAAGAAGGAAGTTCTTTTAATTTGAAAGTTCGAGCTCTTTTATTTCATTTTCTGTAGCGACGTAAATTGAGACGTTTTTGGTTTGAGCTATTGCGTTAATGGCTCCTTGATCGGTGGATTACCTAAAACAGTGCCAATTATTAGTGAGTTTTATGTAATAGTTTATTGTTTATTTGTCGTGGTGGCTAGGCCTCAAAACGGCTGTTCATTTTGTGCCACATAAAATAAAGGAACAACGGGACACCGGTTAAGGCAAACAAAAATAAGACAGGGTTATTTTTGAAAATGTGAAGTTGGGTAATCAAAATAAAGGCAAGAGCTGATAACATTGCCAGGCCCAAACCAAGGCCGATTCTTTCTACCCATTCTTGCCAAGTTGGCGTTCTGCCTCTAAAGCGGCTCATGCTTTTTCTTATCAAAGTAATCATAGGCAAAGCGATTAACGGAGCAGCTATTGATATGGTCAAGAAAACAATTGGCCTTGAAGGCAAGTGCTCAAGCCAGCTAGGTGATGACAGATGCACTACTTCGGCAACGTACACGCCAATTATAAAAGCTTCTAATATTTCAATTGTAAATTGAGTAGCTCTAGTCGTCTCTTGAATAACTAAGCTTGAAAGTCCGTTAGCTGTTTGATTGACATGCAAACCGAGCATATCTAAACGTTCTAATTTGTCGTTTAATGTCAGATAAAGCAACCGAAGCCTGAATGCTTTACTACTTTTGCTTAGCATTTCAGCAAAAAGGGTTGATCCCTTTCTGTTCAGAGGGTCTTCCATAACCTCGGCAATAGAAATTTTTCTATTATCAATACCCATTGTAATTTCGGTTAACTCATCCAGAATTTGGTGAAATTCTTCTTTTCTAATATGGCTTGTAAGACTTTCAAAAGTTCTTGAAATACTATTTATCTCTTTGCTGATTTGGTAGTTGAAGGTTGAATACATGTACCAAAGTGTTCTTTGGGCAACAAGAGTATCTTCAAGCTCTCTTTTATACTTAATGGAATTGTAGAGTTCGGGATATTTTCCGTATTCATAGACCGGATTAACCGGCAGGTAATAAAAGCACAAAGTGCTTCTTATGTTTACAGTCATATAAAGAAGGTCAGAGTAAAAAACGTTACGCATTGAACTTTTAAGAGGCTCTATATCAATTCGCATTTTTTTCCATGGCGATTTCATTAATAGCCTGGCTAACTTTACTTTGTAATCAGGATCATCTAACTGTTTGGAGAAGTGTTCTTCTATTTCACCGAGTCTTTTGGCCCTGGGTTTTTTAAAACTCGCAGGAGCGGAAACAAATGTAAGGATGTATGGGTAAATACCTTCTTCAGCATACCAACTACTATCTCTTTCCATATGGCTAAGAATCGAGCCAAGATCGTTTTCAATTTTATTTGATTTTATTTCTTTTATTGTTGAGGATAATTTTCCTTTACTTAATGTCTTAATCGGGTTAATTATGAATTCATTGACCAGGTAATCAAAGTATTTATAGAGCTTACCTGAATTAAACACGTTTGATTGACTTGACCAGTGGAAAAGAGGTTCTTTTCCCCAGCCAACTCCGCGATCGAGATTCTGAATGTCAACCGCTTCACTTGTAGAAATATCCTCTTCCAGCACATTTGCTCTATCTATTAGATTGTGAATATTGCGCTTTAGAAATAAGTCAGTTAAGCAATGCTTATGGCAAAACTCTTTTATCTCTTTATTTAATTTTGCTAAGGTATCATTTTTATTGCTGTTCCGGGAAGCAATGGCCTTTAGAATGTCTTTTTTGATTTTAGTCGAAAGCATTTTCTTATCTTCTATGATTTGCTGAGAATCGATACAACTTTTTGTTTCGGAAGAAAACACTATTTCATCAATTGTTTCGTTGAGGCCGTCCTTGGTAAAAATACAGCATCTTATTTTTAACAAACCAAATCCCGAAGAAATTACTTTAATGTTTGGCTGGACTCTTATTGTTGGATACTCATTTCCGTTGATGTTTAGTTTATCTTTTATATTTGGAAAGGCGTCCGGATTTTTTACTTCGAGGTCTGAACTAGGAGGGCTTATTACAATATGGGGTAGATTTTTTAATAAGTACGGCCTTGTCCCCTTTTTTTCAGCATCATCAAAAGATACTTTTGTATGACCGTTTTCAATAATTAAAGATAAGAAGTTAAAAAAGCGTTCATCAGTGCTACTGCCATGTCTTTCTTTCAGCTTTTTAAGTCTTACTTTGAATAGGTCGTGAGCGGGTCCATCATCGGCATGAAGTGATTCTTCAATTAATTCGAAGAGAGCTTTGTTGTTACTAATCTTTCGTTTTTTGAATTCGTTATTGAATTTATCAAATTCAGCAGTTTCTTGTGATTCGGGAGAGATAGATTTTTTTAACTCTACCAATGCCTGCGAGCGACCAGGATTTTTAGGAAAGTTGTCGTGATCAAGAATTTCTAAGACAACTTTTTTAAGTTTTCGCCACTCGGTTACTTCGAACGGATATAAATATTGAACTTCTAAATTATGATATCTAACGGTTTTATTCATTTTACAAACTACGTAAATGAAAATAATTTACGATTACCGAACCTCCTTATTATGGAGCTTGTTCCCATCATTTATTTTGGCTCGTTTGTTTCATGATAGTAAGAATATTTGTGAAAATCGGCCTTCATTGGTGTATTTTTTCGATAATGAATATTGAAAATAGAAAGGTCACCATAACTAAAGGTGAACACTGTCAGTGCTACAAAGTAACATTATATCATTTATAAGGCCTTTTGTTAAATATTTGCCTACCGAATGAAAAATGTAAGAGTAAAGTGGTAAATTATTAATGTGACGAATCGAACAACGAATAACGAAAAACGAAAAATTACGAACATTCTAAACAATGACTAATAAAGATGTGGCCTATATTTTAAGTCAAATAGCCGATCTACTGGAAATTCTCCAAGAAAGCCGTTTTCGTATTATTGCTTACAGAAAAGCGGCTTCGGTTCTAGAAAGTCTGCCTGAAGATATAAATGATGTCTCAGAACAGGGCAGATTACAGGAACTACCGGGGATTGGTGCCCACATTGCCGAGCGCCTGGAAGAACTTCTAAAAACAGGACGGATGAAATACTTCGAAGAGCTAAAACAAAAAGTTCCTGGCGGGCTTCTGGAGCTAATAAAGATAAGAGGTCTTGGTCCAAAAACTGCTGTGACCGTGTATGAAAACTTAGGCATAGCAAGCGTGGGCCAACTTGAGAAAGCGGCCAAAGAGCACAAAATTAGAGAAGTGAAAGGCTTAGGAGCGAAAGTTGAAGAAAACATTATCAAGAATATTAAGGAAATGGAAAAGCGCGAGGAGCGCATTTTACTTGCCGAAGCTTATCCGATTGCTCAGGAGATAATTAAAGAGCTTAGAAAACAACCTTTTGTTGTAAGTGCGGAGACAGCCGGTTCTCTAAGGCGTATGCGCAGGACGATAGGCGATATTGACTTACTAGCTAGCAGTAATGAGCCTGAAAAAGTAATGGATTTTTTTGCAATGATGTCATTTGTTGTTGAAGTTGAAGCCAAAGGAAAGACAAAAAGCACAATTACGCATCAAGACGGACGCAAAGTTGATTTGCGGGTGGTAAGTCCTGATCAATACGGTTCAGCTCTGCAATATTTTACGGGCTCTAAACAGCACAGCATTCATTTAAGGGGTATTGCAAAAGATAAAGGCTTGAAAATAAGCGAGTATGGCATTTTCGAGGCGGCGACAGAGAAAAGGCTTGGGGGCAAGATTGAAGAAGACATATATTCAAAATTAAACTTGCCTGTTTTTCCGCCAGAACTTCGGGAAGATAAGGGCGAGATTGAAGCGGCGTATGAAGGAGACCTGCCAAAGCTAATAACTCTTAAGGATATAAAAGGCGATCTACATGTGCATACAAAAAAGAGCGACGGCTTAAACTCCGTAGAGGATATGGTTTCTAAGGCAAAGCAGCTTGGTTATTCATATATTTGCGTATCTGATCATGCTAAAAATCTGAAAGTAGCCGGAGGGTTGACGGTTAAAGAGCTGGAAACGCAAATTAAGAATATTAAGGAACTAAATAAAAGAGAGAAAAACTTTCGGGTCCTAGTAGGAGCCGAACTTAATATCGATAATGATGGAAATGTTGACTATGATAGTTCACTGTTAGCCAGATTAGATTTTGTTTCAGCTTCAATTCATGCGGGCTTTAACCAAAGCAAGAAACAGTTAACAGAGCGCATGCTTAAAGCAATAGAAAATCCTAATATTAACTTGATTTGTCATCCTACTGCTGAAATTCTGAATCAGAGGCCTCCTTATGAACTGGATTTACCGGTTATTTTCAAAGCAGCTGCTGAAACGAAAACGGCAATGGAGCTAAATTCTTTTCCCAATCGCTTAGATTTAAGGGCCGATTATTTGAGGGCAGCAAAGAAGGCTGGCGTGAAAATAGCTATAAGTACTGACGCTCATAACTATAATCATCTGGAATATGTATTCTATGGTGTGGCAATCGCTCGCCGAGGTTGGCTGGAGAAGAAAGATGTTATTAATACTTGGGGCGTTGAAAAACTCCTGAAATTTGTTAAAAAATAAAATAAATCATAATTTATTTGTTAAATATTTATTGTATTTGTGTTGGTAAATCTGTATCTTATAAAGCTGTATGGTATCTAATCAGCTTTCAACAAATTCAGATTCAGTGCGAGTCTTACCTCGAGAGTTTTACGCACGAAAGGCCGATATTGTTGCCCAAGAACTGTTGGGAAAGTTGATTGTGAGAACGACAAAAAAAGGTGATATTACCGCTAAGATTGTTGAAACGGAAGCATATTTTGGAAACGGTTCTGATCCTGCTTCCCACGCTTTTAAAGGACCGACGCCACGAAGTGCAATAATGTTTGGAAATCCAGGCGCGGCCTATGTTTATTTTACCTATGGCATGCATTGGCTTCTTAATTTTGTAGCTAAAGAGGATGGAGAGGCCGGTGCAT
>JAUUWJ010000148.1 GCA_030589175.1 Actinomycetes bacterium | reverse complement strand
AATTTCGATATTCGTCTAATGGCTATAGTTTCCGTTTTGGTGGGCCTGGTAGTTCTTATGGCTGACTGGTTTCGCTATTCGATGTGGTTCGGCTCATTCGATGACGATCGAAAAAGCAATTTAGGAGCTATCATTATGGTTGTTGGCTTGGTATTGGCAATAGTTGCTCCCTTATTTGCAATGCTGATACAATTTGCCGTTTCAAGACGCAGGGAGTTTTTAGCCGATGCCAGTGCGGTGCAATTGACTCGCTACCCTACGGGCTTAGCTAATGCTCTAAAGAAGCTTTCTTCGAATAAAAAACAGTTGAGAGCGGCTTCAAATGCTACCGCTCATTTATTTATAGTAAATCCGTTTCAAAGCTTTTCATTTTCAAAGATGTTTAGCACCCATCCGCCTATTGAAGAGCGAGTTAAGCGTCTCGAAGAAATGGGTATGTGAGCTAAAGCTCACGCTGATGGCTGATGGCAGGTAGCGTATGGAAAATAATTTTGAAAACTATCAGCTATTTGCTATATGCTATCTGCGCCTAACAAAGTGAGGCACAGTGCCTGAGTTACCAGAGGTTGAAACAATCAAAAGAGATTTAGAAAAAGAAGTTGTAGGTCGTAGAATTACAGCTGTTGAAGGTGATTGGCCCAAAACTGTTTCTGAACCGGAATTTGCTATTTTTCAAAAAGAAGTAACCGGCAGAAAAATAAAGGCTTTAAAAAGGCGAGCCAAGAATCTGATAATTTCTCTTGATAAAGAATACCTTCTTGTTCATTTCAAGATGACCGGCCATATGCTAGTAGCTGATGCCGGTGAACTTCATAAAGATCATTGGGCGGTAAAAGAAGCGTCATCGCCTTTAGCGGATAGGGTTAATCAATTTATCCATTTGGCTTTCTATCTTGATAATGGGAAAGTTATGGCGCTCTCTGATTTGCGAAAATTTGCAAGAGTGTCATTAGTGAGCAAGGAGAGGCTTGATACGCTTTTGGCGCATCTTGGACCTGAACCGCTGGAAGATGATTTTGATCTCGAGCTTTTCAAGAAACAATTGTCTGGCAAAAAAGGCTATATTAAACAGATTCTTCTTCAGCAAGAAGTTGTTGCTGGAATAGGAAATATATATGCTGATGAAATTCTTTTTGATGCTAAGATCTTACCGCTTCGCAAAGTAACGGATTTATCAAATATTGAGTTAAAGAAGATCTATAAGAGTATTGTGAAAATATTGAGCAAAGCCGTAGACTTAAGAGGTACTTCAACTTCGGATTTTAGAGACGCTGCTGGGGAAAAGGGAAAGTATACAGATATAAGAAAAGTTTACAGAAGAACAGGCGAGCCATGTCTGGCTGGTTGCGGGGGAGTTGTTCAAAGAGTTAAGATTTCCGGCCGCTCTGCTCACTATTGTCCAAATTGCCAGAAATAGAAGTACGAAGTTAGAAGTTGAAAGTCGAAAGTAAAAACCAAGAAGCAGATAGTAGCCCGTAGACATTTGATATTTGGTATCCTATATTTGAATTAAAGGTTTCTTTTTGACTTTTTCGTTTTGATTTTTTATTTTGACTGACTAAAAGGAAGGAACATGGCAAAAATAGGAACTTATAAAGTAAAAAGCGGCTTGGCAGAAATGCTTAAGGGCGGCGTAATAATGGATATTACTACAGTTGAACAGGCAAAAATTGCCGAAGAAGCAGGAGCCGTTTCTGTAATGGCCTTAGAGCGGGTACCGGCTGATATCAGACAGTCAGGAGGCGTAGCCCGGATGGCTGATCCAACTATTATCGAAAAGATAATGGATGCCGTAACGATTCCGGTAATGGCTAAGGTAAGAATAGGCCATTTTGGTGAAGCGCAGATATTACAGTCATTAAAAGTAGATTACATAGACGAAAGTGAAGTTTTAACACCGGCTGATGAGAGCAACCATATAAATAAATGGGATTTTAAAGTACCTTTTGTCTGCGGCGCAATAAATCTTGGCGAGGCATTACGCCGGCTTGCCGAGGGCGCTGCTATGATTAGGACAAAGGGAGAGGCTGGAACAGGCAACGTTGTTGAAGCGGTAAGGCACATGCGAGAAATAAATTCTGAAATTGTTCGTCTAAAAGGTATGCGTGAGGATGAGCTGATGAATGTAGCTAAAGAGATGAGAGCGCCAATCGGACTGGTTAAAGATGTAGCACGGCTAGGGAAACTCCCCGTTGTTAATTTTGCTGCAGGAGGAATAGCGACACCGGCGGACACGGCCTTAATGATGCAATTGGGTGCTGATGGCGTGTTTGTCGGCTCCGGAATATTCAAGTCTGAAAAACCCATGCTTGCAGCAAGCGCAATTGTTGAAGCAACTACTCATTATAACGACCCGGATGTATTAGCTAAAGTCTCAAAAGGACTAGGTAAGGCGATGAAAGGAATTGAAATAGCGACTATTGCCGAAGAAGAGCGCTTGCAAGAGAGAGGATGGTAAGTAGGAAAAAACGTGAAACGTGATTCGGCGTTCGTATCTCGTAAGCAATTACGAACATGAACACGAACCACGAATTACGAACCACGAATCACGAAATTATGATTGGAATTCTGGCTCTTCAAGGGGCATTTGCTGAACATCAGAAAATACTGGAAGTACTGGGGCAGCGCACGTTGCTTGTTAAAAAACCATCCCAGCTTAAAGTAATTGAGGGCTTAGTTTTTTGCGGCGGTGAAAGTACTACCATAGCTCTTTTGTTAAAGAAGTATGACTTCCTAAAGCCTTTAGAAGATTTTGTAAAAAATCACCCCGTGTTAGCCACTTGTGCGGGTTTAATCGTATTGGCAAAAGAGGTAAAAGGCGGCAAGACTTGCTTGCCGGTTCTAGATGTTAGTGTTAAGCGTAATGCTTTTGGCCGGCAATACGATAGCTTTGAAGAAAATCTTGATATTGTGCTATTGGGTAGCAAGCCTTATCCCGCTACTTTTATCAGAGCACCCTGGATTGAAAAAGCGGGTAATGATGTCGATGTTTTGGCAAGATATCAGAAAAATATCGTAGCCGTGAAGCAAGGAAATATAATTGGGACATCTTTTCATCCGGAGCTAACTAAGGATACTCGTTTCCACCAATACTTTATATCGCTTGTTAGGGTGAAAGACAAGGAAACGAAATCAAATAAATCCTTTAACCAACAACTAATAACCAACAACCAATAACTAATAATGAGCGGACATTCAAAGTGGCATTCAATAAAACATAAAAAAGG
>JAUUWJ010000061.1 GCA_030589175.1 Actinomycetes bacterium | reverse complement strand
ATAACACAGACATTGACGTAGAGCTAATCCAACCGATTGCTATGGAAGAAGGCCAGAGGGTTGCTATCAGAGAAGGTGGCCGTACGGTTGGTGCCGGGAGAATAACCGGAGTGTCGAAGAAGTAGTTCATAGTTCGGAGTTAGGGATCCGTAGTTCAGAGAAAAGAAAAATTCAATAAGCAATGATCAAGGTACAAAGAGCAATAATTTTTATTGACATATGTTAAATGATTTAATTCCTATTTCTCGTTTCTAGTTTCAAGTTTTTTCTTTATCAAACGTCCAAAATCTAACATCCAACATCTGCACTTATGCCATTTCTTCTAATGTTTCCAGCTGTGCCTGCGTTCCTATTACAATCAATAAGTCTCCGCCTTTTAATACTGTATTAATATCAGGATTAGTATTGAAATCCTCTCCTCTTTTAACAGCTAAAATCATTGAACCTGTTTTTCCTCTAATATTCGAATCTGAAATAGTTTTATTAGCTATCTGCGAGGATTTGCCTATTTCAATTTCTTCTAATCGATATTTTAATTTTTCGCCATGGCTCACAAGATCAAGAACGTCGCTTACCGCGGGCCTCAGAAGCATTGTCGCTATTCTCTTCCCTCCTATGATAGGTGGAGAGACTACCCTGCTTGCTCCGGCAGTTTTTAGTTTTTCGATAGCTTCTGTCGTATTGGCCCTGGCAACAATAAATATGTCAGGCCTTGCCCTTTTAGCCGTGAGCACAATGAACACATTATCGGCATCATTTCCCAGAGCGGCTATCAAGCCCTGTGCTTTTCCTATGCCTGCTTTTTCGATTATACTATCATCCGTTGCATCGCCTTCCACATAGACGCTTCCCTGCTCTTCCAGATCAGATATCTTGTCCGCATCGCTTTCGATAACCACAAAATCCTTATCTGCTTTAATAAGTTCAGAAACTACATTTTGCCCGACGCGGCCATAGCCGGCAATAATAAAATGATTCTTAATCCTGTTAATTCTTTTTTCCATCCTTCTCCTCCCGAATCGATTTTTAAGAAATTCTTCTAGCGAAACATTGAGAAAAGTTCCCACAATATTCAAAACCGTTGCTACGCCAATAATTATCAAAAATATTGTAAAAACTTTTCCGGCTACAGATAGAGGGACAACTTCGCGAAAACCGACCGTAGAAATCGTGATTACGGTCATATATAAAGCGTCTAGCAAAGAAATAGGCTCAATAAACCAATATCCAAAAGTTCCTATGAATATTACAATGAGTAGAATAACTACTACTACTAGGAGTCTATTCCATCTTTTCATCTATTCCTCGTCAAATTCTTCTATTTCCAACTCTAGGTCTTCATCGATATCAAGATATTCAAACTGGCTCATAGTATATTCTCTAATCACTTTGGCCGGGGGTAATTCCAAAACTTTTCCTTGTTTAATGACTTCCTTGGATGTCTTTTCAAATATGCCTTCCTTGCAAGAACAAGCGCCCGGATCTTCTTTGATAGGCAAAACCGTCATTTCAAAACATGCATCACAGCGATATACTTCTTTAGAGCCTGACATCTTCCCTCTTTTGGCAAAAGGTTTTCCTTCGACTTCTACAATATCTAATGAAAAATCGACTACGTCGGCAGCACTTATTGCCGTCCCCACTCCGTAAGCATCAGCATAGTCATTTAACTCTTCTATCTCATATTCATCTAGGCCACCGCTTATAAAGATTTTCACATGTGAGTAGCCTCTTGTATCAAGTTCCCAACGTACTTCTTGTAAAATCTTATAAAAATCGCCCCGCCTAGAACTTGGTGTATCAAGCCTTACGGCATATAAATCTTTTCCTAAAGCTTCTGCTGCCGATATCGAAGCAAATTTCTCATCGTTAAACGTATCGACTAAAGCTACTCGTTTTACGCTTGGCTCAATTACTTCGTTAAACGCCTTAAAAGCTTCCGTCTCGTTTCCAAAAACTAAAATAATTGAATGAGACATAGTTCCAATTGGCATTTCGCCGATTAATTTTGCCGCCGCTGTTGTTGCCACGCCGTCTACCCCTCCAATATAAGCCGCTCTTTCAATCATTGGCGCAATAGCCGGGTGCATTCTTCGAGCACCGAAACTATATATTTGGCGTTCTTCTGCGGCAATTTTACAGCGAGCCGCTTTCGTAACAATGCCTGAAGCTTGGCATAGAAAACCGAGCACGGCTGTCTCATAAACCGCCCAAGAAGTATACTCGCCTTCGATCCAAAAAACAGGCACCTCTTCTTCAAAGACCGTACCTTCAGGTAAGCTACGACAGTTTACCGGCAGCCCCTCAAATAGTCTTACCGCTTCCTCTACTCCTCCCAGAACCGCCCAAGACCAATCATCAGGTAAAACAGCTGCCCTTATTTCGGCAACTACGTTCTTTTTTATCCCTTTTCCTTCTAATATATTTTTTCCGCGTTCGAAGTATACGTCGGTTATTTTTCCGTCTTTTATTTCTTTGTCAGAAGCCGTATGGAAAGGCATAATCTAGTTATTGGTTATTGGTTATTGGTTGTTGGTTAATTTCCGACATATATATCACTCCAAAAGCTTAATTGTAATTATAAAAGAACGTTATAAAGAAACCTATTCCTTAATAAACCCGACAGATATTTTCAAATTAATATTTCAACTCCCAAAACCGTTTTCATTTGAGCAAGAAAAGTCTTATCGGTTTCTTTAGACAGAGAAGCGATACAATCAGGTTTTACAATAACCCTCAGTCCCCTGTTTCTGGCATCCGCGGCCGTGAAGTATACACAAATATTAGTTAGCGCTCCTGTTAAAATCAGCGTGTTTACATCTAACTCTTTTAGATATGGATCAAGTTCGGTTTGATAGAAACCCGAGAATCGCTTTTTTGGTATTATCCGCTCTCCCTCTTTTGGAGCAAGTTCTTCGATAACTCTCGAACCCCAAGTTCCTTCTAAAGCATGCGGTCCAAACTGCTCAAACTCCGGATCATCTTCACTGTGATTATCGGCCAAGTATATTACCGGATATCCTTCTACTCTAGCTTTTTCAATTTCCCTCTTAATACATGGCACAATATCTCTAGCGGCAGGCACAACTAAAACGCCACCTTCACAGACAAACTCGTTTATCATATCAATTACTATTAATGCCCTTTTACCAGCCATTTATTATTCCCAAAGCATAGTATGCTTTTGTTTGAAAATATACCATTTTAGCGATTATTTAAGCAAAGCCTAAAAGGCCGTGGTTCGTATATCGTATATCGTAAATCGTGATAAAGAAAAAATTAATTTTCTGAAAAATTTATTTCAAAAGTTTTACGCGAACCACGTACGCCGAATTACGAGCTACGTTCATCTTAAAAAGTTTTAATTTTATTGTTGTTCTTGAGGCTGCTCTGGCGGTAGTTCTTGATTTTGCTCTTCTTCCTTTTTCTTTTTGGCCGCTTCTTTCTTTTTCTCTTCCTCTTCTTTCTTCTTTTTTTCTTCTTCAGTTGATTTAGTACCGACTCTTACTATACGAGGCTTTGGCTTAAAGACCGAATTTATTTTTGTTTCTCTGATAACTTTACCATCTTTTACAACGCGTCTGATAACCCGAAATCTTCTTCCGATCACTCCTTTTTCTTCAACAACCTTTTTTCCTTTCTCAAGCTTGTTGTCTTTAATCTCTTTTCTAGGATATGGTATTTTGGCCGAGAGTTCTGTCTCAAACGTGACCTTGCGGTCATAATCAGTTCCGTAAAAAGATATGCTGATTCCCGAACTCGTATAACCGCCTTTTATCAAAATCCAGGTGTCAGTGTCGTTGCTAAAGGTTAAATCAGGGCCCGGATAGGATACGGCTGCATCTCTTCCCTCCGGATATCTATCTATAAATAAACTATGGGGAACTCGCGAGCCTATGGGAAATCCGGCCAGCAAGACAGTATTAAATATAGTCGTTGAAACCTGGCAAATACCTCCTCCGATTGCATCAACCAACTCACCCTTTACAATTTGCGGTGCTTTAACAAAACCTCTTTTTTCCGTCCTCTTTCCAATCCGATCATTGAAGGAGAATTTCTCTCCCGGGGCAATTAACTGTCCGTCAAGAATCCGGGTCAAAAGATGGATGTTTTTTACCCTCGGTTTTCCCGGTTTATAGTAAGTGCTAAAAGTCGATACAAGCTTTTTTATGCCCATCTTTTTAGCATCCTCTGTCGTTCTACTGGGCTTTTTCTTTTTGGCAGAAACTAAAGCGCTTCGACCGCTAGTCTTTTGTCCAGCATCCAACAAGTTCTCATAAGTTTCTTTGTTATCAACTTCAAGACCGTCAGAACTTTTAATGATAGATACATAGGCTCCGTTAACTGAAAACTTTGCGCGTTTCGCCTTTTTGTTTAGTGATTTCGTAAGAAACTCAATATAATCAAGTGTTTTTTCTTTTGCTAGTAAAACCTTTAAAGAGTCATCAACAACTTTAGTTTTAAATAGAGTGACTATTTTTTGTTTGCCAATAGACCATTTTTTCTTGCCATACACTAAGGTAATCGGTTTACTAATAAGAATCTTGGCTTCTTCTAGCGCCCTTCTGGCATCCGCTTCGCTAACATCTGCGTACAACCTTTCTGCCTCTAAATTTACCTCGTTTATGTCTTCAGGATTAAGCAGAGCAGCCAATAGTTTTAGTTCTGTTTTTTTGCGATTTATCCCGAAACCGTTTTTCGGCTTTATTAAGCGAGCTTTCCCTCCCCTAATTCTTATCGATGCGTTACGAGCCGGCGTGTGATCAACTTTTCCTATCTGATGTAAGAATATGTCAATTTTGCTTCTTGAAATTTTGTAAAAGGGGTTAATATTTGCGGACCTAAACCAAGCCAAGAATCTTTTACTTGCGTTTAATATCGGCCCTTCGTCACGTCCATAATCAAATGCCTTCTCAACGCTTTTTTCGTAATCAATCGATAAGTCGAAGTTTGCCGGAGATATTGCTAGCTTATTTTTCTTAAACTTAAATATTATTTTATTTCTTATGTTTTCTTGCACTCTCTTTTTTAGTGCGACAGCAGCTTCTTCTTTTGATTGTCCTCCGATACCGTAGTTAGCAATACTTACGTTATGATGTACCTTGCCTGCCGATAATGTAATGTCCGAATAGGCAAACAACATTACCACAAGAGCGAGGATCCCGAAGCTTAAGAAATAAGGGCCGCCGCGAAGTGACCATACTTTCGTGAAGGTATTTTTGGTTAATCGAAGCCAATCTAATATATCTATCTTGTTGCGCTTACGCCTTTTGGTGCTGGCAACCCTTTTATAATCTGCCATGTTTGTATCGTTTTAGGATAAAAGATGTTTTGCGTATGCTTCTAAATCTTCTAACTTTCCTAGTTGGTCTGTTTCCAGATATATGCGAACTATTGGTTCGGTTCCCGAAGGCCTGGCTAAGAGCCAACTTCCTTCTTCCAATATAAACTTAACACCGTCGATGTCAATAGTCTTATTTACCTGAAGATCGATAATATTTTCGGGGGGATCGTTTTTAAGCCTTTCCATTAAAGACTTCTTTTTATCTTGGCTAAGTTCTAAATCCAAGCGTTTGGAAA
>JAUUWJ010000159.1 GCA_030589175.1 Actinomycetes bacterium | reverse complement strand
ATGGATTTTAATGTTTTTCTATGAGCGCTTTGATTGCTGTGGCTTAAATTGAAGCGGAAGACATCAACACCGGCTCTAATCATCTCTGTTAAGACTTCTTCGCTAGAGCTTGAAGGCCCTACTGTAGCTATTATTTTTGTGTAACGCATTTTAGGGGGTCTAGGGTATAGGGTATAGGGTATAGATTATTGATATTGACTTGAGATGAGTTTGAATAGGATTTATTTTTTATAGAAAACATATTAATTCACGTTTGATAAGAACTTTAATCTGCTATGTTAGCCTATTCTTTTTTCGTGCTGCTGCCGCTGGCTGAGTAGTCGTCAACTATATATCTCTTGCCCTTTTTCTCAAACTGCCAAGTTACCGACCAAGGGCCATAGTCTTTTAGATTTAATTTGACCTCGATAATAGCCGTACTCCCTTTTTCCGTCTTTTTTCCCAGCTCATAGGATTCGGCAGGTAAGCTTTTGTGTGCGGCTTTGTACTCTTCTAAGGATTGCTCCTTTTTCTTTGTTGAAGGTAGCATTTTATATGATTCATCGTATTTTTCAGTCGTGTAAAGGCTGTAATACTTTTCCAGATATTGCTCCGGTGTCATAGAAGACGGAACGTATGTCGGAGCGGGGGCTTTCTTTTTTTCTCCCGGCAGAGGCGGTTTTTCTTTGTCTGCTGAGTTGCCGAAGCAACCAGTAAGAAAACTAATACTCAAGATAATTATCAGAATAATACTAATTCTTTTCATCAATTTCTTGTAAAATCCTTTGTCCATAATCCAAGGCCGCAATAATGTAGACAAAAATCGCTAAAAATAGCAGATAAATGCCGATATTTGGCAAAACAAATAATACCACAAATGAAATGAAGAGCAAAGCCGTACTGATTTTACCAAATTGAGTTACCTCCATCTTTACGCTCTTTGTGCGCATCCATAAAAAACCGATTCCAATTATCAGCTCTCTGGTAATTATTATTAGAGCAGCAAGTTTTAAGTAAGGGTTTTGCCAGTACTTGATGAAAATTGCCAAACAAACACAGACGACAAAAATTCTATCGGCTGCAGGGTCTAATATTGCTCCGAAAGAAGAAATCTTTTCCTGTTTTCGGGCTACATAACCATCTAGGTAATCAGTTAGAGCTGCGATTACCATAATCGCAATGGAAGCAGAGATAGCATTTGTTTTAGCTACGAGATAAACAAAAAGAACTGCCAGCAAAATACGGCTAAAACTAAAGAGATTAGCCATAGCTTAGTTCCAGTTGGTCTTTGACGGCATTAATAATGTCACGAGCAACCTCGCGCATCCGCCGGGTTAAAAAGAAGTCTTTAATATAAGCTATGATTCCTATTTCTCCCGTTGTGAGTTCTATGTGCAAGAGCAGCTCGCTTTCATCTTCTTCGGCAAGAACCTGAAAGCGGGCATCAAAAGTCATGAAATCTCCTTCAATGTATGAATAATCGACCCTAAGCATCTCGGGGTCAAAGTTTTCTCGCTGCCTCCAGCTGAAGCTATCTTCATCCAAAGTCAACTTAATGTCTGTTATACGGTAGTCTTCTTCCTCTTCGATTGTATTTACTTGGATTTCTTTATAGAGATCAGCTATATTTTTCGTCTTTTGTATTAAGTGATAGATATCGTCTGCAGATGCTTTGATATGGACTCCTTCATTTACTATCGGCATTTAATCTCCAAAAAATATTTCTGGTCACTTCTTAAATTTTAAATTTTAATTTCCACTGCACTATTTTATTTTTTTGCCAGGCTGTCTACCATGATTTTACTGCCGCCTAACAATATTCCCCAGTATTTCAGGCCGAGAACCTTATCCAGCGCTGATAATAAATCATCAATATGTTTTTTCTTAACCGTCAAAGCGGGCTCAAAGCGCAAAACATTTGTATTATTCAAAGTATAAGCAGTTAAAATACCGTGTCTGTTTAGCAGGTTTGTAGCAACTGTTGATGCAATGTTCTCGTCAAACATAAGCTCCGTAGCCTTATGGGCCAGTTTTTCAAGAGCATTTTTTGGAGCAGAAAATTCAACCCCGACCAATAACCCTTTTCCTCTGACAGCCGTTATCAATTTAGGGTGTTTGTCTTTTAACTTTTCTAGTCCTTCAAGTAGATATTTTCCTTGCTTTTGGGCATTTTGGGCTAGCTTTTCTTCTTCGATTATTTTAATTGTAGTTAAAGCAACAGATGTAGCTAAATTATTTCCACCGAATGTCGAAGTCTGCTGGGTAGCATCTTTTCTTTTGCCAAATGCTGCCTGCCAAAATTCTGACTTTGTGATTAAGGCGCCAATCGGTATCATGCATCCGCTTAAACCTTTGGCCAGAGTCAGAATGTCTGGTTTTATACCTTTTTCTTGGTAGGCAAACATAGACCCGGTTCTGCCCATTCCTGTCTGAATCTCATCTAGGAAAAGCAATGTTTGATATTTGTCGCAAAGTTCGCGAACATTCTTTAAATAATTCTTATCGGGAACTTGAATGCCTCCTTCACCTTGAATAGGTTCCAAAATCACTACCGCAACATCTTTTGTTCTTAACTCCTTCTCAATAGCCGCCAAATTGTTGAAAGGAACACAAGTGCATTTTGGAAGCAAAGGTTCGTAAGGCTTTTGATATTTTGGGCGGGCAGTTATGGAAAGAGAGCCCAACGTTTTTCCGTGAAAGCCATCTTCTGCATAAACTACACGCTTGCGTCCGGTTGCTTTGCGAGCGAGCTTAATGCCGGCTTCTACGACTTCTGTCCCGCTATTAGCAAAAAAACAGTTGTCTAGGCCGGTTATCTTTGTCAGTTTGTCAGCTAGGGCTCCGGGACCCGGTAGGTGTCCCGCTTGCATAAATATCGGCAAGTCTTCTGCTAAAAAGTCACTTATTAGCTTTTTCAGCCTTGGATGATTATGGCCGACTATATTAAGGCCAAATCCTCCTAAAAAATCTAGGTACTTTTGACCCTCGTCGTCAATGTAGAAAACGTCTTGAGCTTTGACATATTTTTTATTAAAACCCCTCGAATGCAATCGCCAGGCAAGAGTTGAG
>JAUUWJ010000087.1 GCA_030589175.1 Actinomycetes bacterium | reverse complement strand
CTAATACCAATTTTACCGATATCATGTACACGGGCGCCCTTTTCAAGATTATTGAGCGCTTCATCAGTAAAGCCGAGAACTCTACCGATTTCTCTGGCAAAAGAAGAAACTCTAAATGTGTGACCGGCAGTATAATGATCTTTTGCGTCAACTGCCATTGTCAAAGCTTGCATGATGCCAATATAGCTTTCTTCTAATTGTTTCAAAGAACTCATGACTTAATTTGTTAGTTTTTCAAGTTCTAGGTTTTTTTGAGAAATCTTATTATGGATACGTTTGAAGAACCAGCTAAGTAGAATGTAAAGGAGAAGCAAACCGATTGCTACTATAAAGGCGACGACTACCATGTTTCTTCTCATATAACTATTTGCAGAAGTGGCATCTAAGTATAATTCGGCTACGGCAAAAGGTTTTTTGCTGTTCGAATATAGAGGCGTATAAACTTCAACCATATCGGTTACAGATTTACGCTTTGCCAGAAAACTGAATTGTTGTTTTTGCTTGTCGGTCAAATGTATTATTTTATTGATTGTTGAACCTTTTAGAGTTTTCTTCGCTCGATTTTCATGGGCGGTTGATACTTCTTCCGGATGGGTACCGTATATTTTTTTACCTTTGTTATTAAAAATATTTAAGGCTAGAAGGATATCGGTTCTTGATTTAGCGCCTTTCTCGGCCAATAGATTATTGCGGACGAATTGATCGAACTCTGTGTAATCATTACCACTCAACCTTTTTTTAACGTTTTTATCTTCTAAGTTTTGAGGTATGCTCTTTGCGAAAATAATGGAAGAATCACTGAGCCTGTTAACAAAATCATTTCTGGCATAAGAATTTAAGCTATAGGTAATTGATATACCGATAACGAGCATCGCCAAAAATGTATATATGCGAAATTGTTGCAAAACGCTTACTTTTTCGCTTGCTTTTATTTTTAGGCTATGCGCTTTGTCCAGTGTATTCATAGTATGTGTATCGGTTAATAGAGCGTTTTCCTTTAGAAACGTGTTGGATATTTTTTCCAACTAAGCAAGTTTTGCCGCTAAGTATGAGAGCTTCAGCAAAGGAACGATTTTTCTTCAAAACCAGTGAATTGAAAAAGGAATATGGCGTTGACTTTCTGGTAAAATTTTCCTAATATAGAGCTAGAAAGTAACGAAAATGCATTGTCCGTACTACTATTCATAGCAATTAAAGAGCCGTAAACAATTTGTTTGCGGCTTTTATTTTTCGCAGAAGGGAGAATAGCAATGAAGGCAAAAATGATATTGGCACTAGTATTACTATTTATTTTTGTTTCCGTAGCACTTGGTCACGCTAAATTACCTGAAAAGAAAAAAACAGAGGCTGGGAAAGAGAGTGGTAAAACTACAGTGCAAGAAGTATTAATTAATAGAGGTTGCCCTGCTTGTCATATGAAAATAAGTGATGATCAAAATTACAGTCTTGCTCATGAAGCGAAAGAACAGGAAGCAGATCATCCTACTAAATCTCCCAGCAATGTTATTCTTGACGACAGTGTAACAGTCGAAACATGCTTGGAATGCCACGGAGCTGCAGAAAACGGAAAAGGTGTTAACGCATCGTACGCTTTGCGTGACATCGTCCATCCGGCTCACCTCTTTAGTCCGATTTTCAAAGATGATTTAAACGGCACTTGTTTCAGTTGTCATAATATCGGGGTTGATGGTAAATTTGCCCTGCTTACTCAAAAAGTCGAGGGCAACAAGAAAGGCGTTCCAAAAGAAGTACCTGTTACAGGTGCACAGCAGATCGAAAATAGAGCAGCGAAGAATGTTTCGTTGAATACTTTTATTATTGTCATCGTAGCATTAGGCCTATCAAATATTGTTACTCTTGGCATAGCTTGGTCTAACCGTAAGTAGCTAAAATGAACAAAAGAAGAAGGGTCGCAAGTAAAAGGCAACCCTCCTTTTTGTTGATAAGGTGAAAACCTTCTGATATTATTCGAATTGAAGCAACAAAATGTAGCAAGAATTACACCAGGGGGAAAAATGAGTCAAAAAGAAGTACAGCAAGTCATCAGCCGCTTAGTCGTTTATGAAGATTTTAGAAATCTCCTAGCAACCAATCCGAAAGAAGCACTTAAAAGCTATGAACTAACTCCCGAAGAAAAAAGCGCTTTAAAGGACATTGCCAACAGTCGTTTTCATTTGGACATTGACGAAAAAGGGCATATTCAACTAGTTAGCTAGACAAAAAAACCCCCACCATTCCTCAACTAAGGAAGATGGGGGAAAATGCATAGCAAATCGCCGCTAATATTATTATAACTTATTATTCTCTTTTTTTCAATCCCTTCCTACCCTAATTATTAGTGGGAAAATACACTAAGAAATAAGGTTCTTATAGTTTTTTGGTTGCGATATTATAATAGGTAGAGGATGTCTTGTTTAGATATTGCTACTAAAAAAGGAGAGAGTGTGTGTCTAAAATCAATGTAATAGTAGTTGATGATGATATTTATGTAAGGCAAGCTTTAGAGGTGCTATTGAGACGGCACCCCAAAACTAACCCCTATTCATTTTTTTCAACAACTGAGGAAGCCATAGATTCTTTAGGTGAAAAGAAAAAAGCTCCTGATGTAATGGTTCTTGACATCCATTTTCAGGGTGAATCAGAAAATGGTATCAGTGCTATAAAAAAAATTAGAAAAGTTAGCCCGAAACTTAAGATCTTAGTCAGCTCGATGAACAAGGAACAAAAAAGTATTGTAGAAGCAATAAAATCGGGTGCTGACGGATTTGTATGGAAGAATGAATCTGGTGACGGAATTATTAGCGCTATCATTAAATTAGTAGAGGGGCGCTTTGTTGTTACCAAGACTGTAGCAGAAAAAATACTGGGACAAGCTGTAAAGCTTGATAAATATGTCGAAATCTTAAAAGATCGCAAGGAATATAAGCATTTGACTGAAAGCCTTAAGAAAACGATGTATCTGTATTGCTATTGTGGGATGAGCGCAAAAGAAATAGCTGATGAACTTTGCTTAAGCGTGCATACTATAAATTCCCGCATAAAAACTGTTTATCAATTACTAGATGCGAAGAGCAGGGCCGAAGCCTTCCAAAAACTTGTTGATAGAGAGTCTTAACAAATCGTATTTCTCAAACTTTTTTATTCCCGATGAAAGATTATCACTAATATGTGGTATTAAAATACCCTAATGAATGGGGTTCATCAGAATAATGACTATATGTATAGTGTTATTTGTGGGGGCGGAGAACCTAGGCGCTCTTCTTATCTCCAAGGCTCGCTTTATTACTGGCCCTGTACCGCCCCCTTATTACTTTCTCCTGACTATTTTGATATTAAGACCGGTGTAGGGGTTTCTTTTTTCTGAACCGCGGTTCCTACGATTTTAAGTGTCGCTTGCACAATGGATTTATCAAACTGTGTGCCGGCATTTTCCTGAAGTTGCTCGATTACTTGTTGTTTAGGTAAAGCTTTTCGATACCCTCTATCAGAAGTCATTGCATCATAAGAGTCGGCAAGAGCAATAATTCTAGCAAATAAAGGAATGTTGCTTCCGATTAGGCCTGAATTATATCCGCTGCCATCGATCTTTTCGTGATGATAATAAATTGCAGGGATCAAATCTCTTAAAAATGAAACATCTTTCAAAATTCTAGCTCCGATTCTGGGATGTTGTTTGACCATCTGAAATTCTTCTTTACTTAGTTTGCCGGGTTTTACTAAGATTCTTTTAGGAACACCGATTTTCCCAATATCGTGAAGTGAAGCGATTCTTTTCAAAGACTCGATATCTTTCTCACTCAGCTTTAGGTGCTTGCCTATTTGAGCCGATAGTGAAGCAACTCTTTCAGAATGACCTTTAGTATATGGATCTTTTGCTTCAATAGCTCTAATAAGAGCGGCAATAGTAGAAGAATAGGCATCTTCTAACTGCATATAACGGAGAAAAGTCTGTCTGGCAATTGCCAGAGGAATAAAAAGCAATATTAAAGCCAAAGGCTCAAAATAATAGATCTGAGCGAATATAATACCTAAAAAACCTAAAGCAAGGTAGTTTAGATCGCCCCAGCTGAAGCTTAGGGTCCACAAGTCAGTTATTGATATTTTTTCATTAATGGATATTGCCAAGCTTACAAGTAAAGTATTGACGATATAAAATACGCCGATAGCTCCCATTAATGGCAAAATCTGGGAGGCAAAATTGTTTAAAACAAAACCGTTGTTTGCTTTCAGGAATACGATACCTCCCAGTGCTTGATAAGCTAAACCTGAAGTTATGGCAGATGTTGAATGTTGCATGCTATTAAAAAGCCATCTAAATGGCTTTAATTTTTCTCTATTAAACAAATCTTGCCAGGTGACTCCTTGAAATAATGCGATAGCTCCTGCACTTAGAGGGCCAAAAAGGATGACTGCGGCAAAGATTGTTGCAAAAGTTACCGAAGTCGTAGCACCTTTTTTTAATTTCACCTGCAAGGATTCCAGAGTAAACTGAAAAATCCC
>JAUUWJ010000211.1 GCA_030589175.1 Actinomycetes bacterium | reverse complement strand
AAAATCTGAAAATGCTGGTTGGCTTATACGAAAATCTAATACAGACTTCATCTATCTCTATAGATTTGCTAATAAAATTTGAAAGAAGTGAAGATGCTTTAAAAAGAGGAGCAGAAGCTCTAAAAACATTAACGCCTCCGGAAACATTTAAGGTGAAACACAAAACTAAGATTTCACTTTACACGGATAGCTCCACGCTATATCTTGAACTACATGGACTTGCAAGCCATATAAAATCACGAAATAAAATGGTGGACGAACACTTCAAGAGCTTAAAAAATTTGGTTGAAGAAGCAAATGAAGCAAGAAGGCGGAGCGAGATAGTAGAAATTGCTTTAAAGGAAGAAAAAAAGATAAAAGAAACTCTAACATCAATTGACAAGAATAAGTTAGAAAAAATCTATGACAGCAAATTAATACTTACATACAAAAAATCTCTAGGGGAGAAGTTGAAAGAGCTTCAGGAAGCTATTCTTAGGAGAAGCAGGTATAAGATTAGAAAAGTACTCCTTGATATTGAAATTGACTTTGAAGAGAACTGGAAGAAGTCTTTTGAAAAGGCAGATAAGAGAGCTATTAAAGAGCATGCGCAAAAAGTAAAAAGTTTAAGTTTCTTGCATCGAGAGAATGAATTTATTTCTCTTTAATCCTAGTATTTGCCGGCGATAATCAAGTTAGTTGAAAAGAAAGAGTTTGAATTAAAGTTTTTTGAGATAATTTCGATTTATAAAGTATAACATAATGATAATCGTGCCGATTTGACATGGCACAATTTCTATAAGTATAATGTTACAGGCCTTTAAGCTTAGTCCGGTGAGGCTAGCAAGGGACGTATGAAATACAATATAAAAAGTATACAAATAAAAGTAAATAAGCATACAGTAAAACCTTCTTTTTGTTGGAAGAAGGTTTTTTATTTTGTGGAGCTCTATTCTGATATATCGGGCAAGGCGGAATCCCGCATCGCCCAGCACCTTGATAAATCGGCAAGTTGTGTTGTTTGTTTACACATTTTGATCCAAGTCATCCCTATGTTGTTGGGCAAAGCATTGAATAAAAGGTGCTGGGGCGGGGCAAATTTTTCCGGAGGACGACATGGCTAAATCAGAAGCCGCCGTAATTCTTGATAAAGAACAACTTAATCGTGTATTAACCAGAATTGCTCACGAAATCCTAGAGCACAACAGCGGAGCGAAAAATGTTGTGATTGTCGGCATTCAAACTCGAGGCTACATAGTTGCAAATCGCTTGGCTGAAAAAATTGAAAGCATTGAGTCTCAAAAAGTAAAAGTAGGAGCTCTAGACATTAGTCTTTATAGAGATGATATCGGCACAAATCCCCAGCCCGTTCTTAAAAAAACTGAAATCGATTTCAACTTTACCGATAAGCACATCGTTCTTATTGACGACGTATTATACACAGGTAGAACGATAAGGGCGGCTATGGATGCTCTAATGGATTTAGGGCGTCCGGCTTCAATACAATTGGGGGTGTTAATTGACAGAGGGCACCGCCAGCTTCCGATTCGTCCCGATTATATCGGCAAGAATATTCCGACAGCAATAAAGCAACGAGTAAATGTCAAATTGGCAGAAGAAGACGGAGAAGACGTTGTTGTCTTAGAAGCATCAAATGAAAAATAAGACAAAACATTTGTTGGGAATTGAATATTTAGACAAGGAGGACATTGAGCAGTATCTGGATACTGCTGAATCTCTTGAGGAGGTTTCTGCAAGAGATATCAAGAAAGTTCCCACCTTACGAGGTAAGACAATCGTTACCTTATTTCTGGAACCATCAACACGAACAAAAACATCTTTTGAGCTGGCAGCAAAAAGACTGAGTGCTGATACTTTAGCTATAAACAAGGAAGCAAGTGCATTCAAGAAAGGTGAAAGCTTAAAAGATACGGCTAAAACTTTAAAAGCGTACAAAGTCGATGCGATTATTTTGCGGCATAAAGCTTCAGGGTCAGCAAAATTCTTATCAAATCACACTGATGCCAGTATCATTAATGCCGGAGACGGATGTCATGAACACCCTACCCAAGCTTTACTGGATGCTTATACTATAAAAAAGAAATTTGGTCGAATAAAAGATCTAAATATTGCCATAATCGGAGACATTGCTCATTCACGGGTAGCTCGCTCAAATATTTTTTGCTTAACCAAGTTGGGGGCAAACGTGAAAGTTATAGCTCCACCGACATTAATGCCGGTTGATATCGAAAAGCTACCGGTAAAAGTAGCTTATAGTTT
>JAUUWJ010000180.1 GCA_030589175.1 Actinomycetes bacterium | reverse complement strand
TAAAGTTGAGCCGCCTTCGACTATTTTTCCGCTTCGCAAGTTCTCAAGCATTGCTCTAAGAATCGCTGAAGGGTCGACTCCCTTATGTTTGTAAAAGCGCCTGTCTTCAATTGCAATTATCGCTTGCTGAGTATGCTTAGGGATTTTTTTCAAAGGGACAACAATACGATGCTGCTCGGCGTGAAAGTTTGTAATTAGTTTTTTGTTACCGGCATAAATTTTAGTTGTTTGGTCTACGCGGGCTGCTTTGGGATTTTCCAGTTTGGGAATCAATTTGACTGCATCTGCCAACATGGAAAAAATAGTTAAGACAAAAAAAATGACAATAATTAACGCAGATAATATTATTTTGCGTACAAGCGAAGTTTTTTTCTTTCTTTGTTTGCGTCTTTTCCTGCGGCTCACTTATTATCCTTCTAGTTCATAGTTTATTTTGATTAGAAGTACGACTCTATTATACCCAAGGTAGTAATACAGTGAATAGTGAACAGTAAGTAGTCAGTAGTCAGTAGATGGTAGACGGCAGGCGGAAGTTAAAAGTTAAAAATTACGTAAGTTCGTAGTTCGGCGTCTGTAGTTCGTGGATTCTCGAATTACGAAATACGATATACGAATTACGTTTATTATTAAGCATTATATATTGCTCATTGCTTTCTAAGTTTTCAGTTTCTGTTTTGTTTCTCTGACACCTAGAATGTGATTTCTGATTTCTGATAAACTTGCCATTAATGGAATCAGTAAAAGAACAACTCGACTTAATAGCTCTTGATACCGAGGAAGTTCTTCCGCCAGCTGAATTAAAGCAAAAACTAGAAAAAGCTGTTAGTAAGAACAAGCCACTAAATATAAAATTCGGAGTCGATCCGACGGCACCGGATTTGCATCTTGGTCATGCTGTTCCCTTAAAAAAGCTTAAAGAACTGCAAGACTTAGGCCATGTTGTAACTCTTATCATTGGCGATTTTACGGCAAGGATCGGTGATCCGTCCGGTAGAAAAGCTACCCGTCCGCAACTAACAAGTAAAGAAATTGAAAAGAATGCAAAGACTTATACCGACCAAGCTTTTAAAATCTTAGACAAAGGAAAGACTAAAGTTGCATTTAACAGTCAATGGCTTGCGAAAATGGATTTTACAGACGTTTTGAATCTTGCCGGTAATTTCACCATAGCTCGTCTTTTGGAAAGAGACGACTTTAGCAAGCGTTATAAAGAAGGTCTGCCCATCGGCCTTCACGAATTCTTATATCCGGTTATGCAAGCAATAGATTCTGTTGAGATTAAAGCAGATATTGAAGTAGGCGGAACAGATCAGAAATTTAATATGCTTGCCGGAAGGGAGCTACAAGAAAAGTTGGGTCAAGAAGCCCAAGTCGTAATAACTCTGCCGATTCTGGAAGGAGTCGATGGAGTTCAGAAGATGAGCAAAAGTTTGGGTAACCACATCGGCTTAACGGAGGCACCGGAAGAGATATTCGGTAAGATTATGTCTATACCCGACGCTCTTTTAATAAAATATTTCAAGTTAGCTTCGACGATGTCACCCAGCGAAATAGAAAAAATAGAAAAAGAATTAAAAAAGGGTGAACTAAATCCTGCTCAAGCAAAAAGGGACCTAGCGCGATCCATAATCGAGATATATTATTCACAAAAAGAAGCGCGGTCTGCTCAGGACCACTTCGATAGAGTTTTTAAAGAGCAAAAAGCTCCGGACAAGATTCCAACTGTTGATATCGAAAAAAAAGAGTTAAAAGATAGTCGAGTTTGGCCGGTGAAACTCTTTAAGCTGGCCGGTTTAGTCGAGAGTCATGGCGAAGGCCGCCGTTTAATTGAGCAAAAGGGAGCTTATATCAATGATAAAGCTATTACAGATATTGAAAAGAATGTCAGTGTTAAATCGGGAGATGTGCTTCGAGCAGGTCGGCGAAAATTTGTAAGATTAAGAATAAAGTAAGCAAAACAACTGCCTTTACTGGCACAAAGCATCTATGAGCTAAGACATAAAACATCTTTAGAGCTTTTTTTGAGTAGAATTGCTAATTAACCTTTTTTACCTGGGTATTTTATGATATGAGCTGATATTTCAGGAAATTATTAAGAAAACGTCCAACCTAGCTTTTCACAGCTAATAGCGCTATAATAACAATAGTAGTTTCAAAAGTTCAAAAAGGTAAAAATATAAATAATAGTATTTGACGTATTTTGAATTTTACATTAAACTAACTATGCACTAAATTTGAAACATCCCCTTTTGGGGAGGAGTTGAAAATATTTGATTCTTAATAAGTGTGATAATATCTCCGGAAACGGAGGCGATGCAATAGGGTAAGCGAATACTTTTATAGGTAGGCTAGCTCTATGGTGTCGTTCGTTTTCGGGCGACTTTTTGTTTTGTTTGAACCTTGAAAATTGAACAGTGTACTGAGCAATGACATCTGTCATTGTGCGCCAGTTAATTTCTGTAACATGAAAAAACGTGGCCGCTCAGAGAAAGGCTTTTTAGCTTATCTCTATGCCGGTCACTTGAATTTAAATTCGGAGAGTTTGATCCTGGCTCAGGATGAACGCTGGCGGCGTGCTTAACACATGCAAGTCGAACGAGCCTCTCCAATGAAGTTTGAAGCTTCGGCTGATAACGGACTTGGGCTCAGAGGCTAGTGGCGAACGGGTGAGTAATACGTGGGCAATCTGCCCTAAAGACCGGGATAACCTTGG
>JAUUWJ010000241.1 GCA_030589175.1 Actinomycetes bacterium | reverse complement strand
AACAAATCCTTACATTTGGGATACCAACACAGTCCCTGATGGTGCTTATTCTATCAAAGCAGTGGCTGACGATGACAAAGGTCTTTCTGCCGAAGCCTCAACTGAAGTGAAAATAGATAATTTTGCTCCAATGACTACTGCTTATAAGGTGATGGCGAGGCTGGGAGAAGTTGCAGAACTTGTGTGGTTGGTCGAAGACCCATCCGCTGATGGTAAGATTTATGTGAAGATATTGATAAAGAAGAATGAGAAATTTGATCGGACATTGGATCTAGGATTACAAGATATTGGGACAATAAAGACAACGAACCTTTTTGTTGATTTTAAATGTGAAAGATATAGTTATTACGTTTATGCAACTGACAGAGCAGTGAACCAGCAAGCAAATATTGCTGAAGGAATGCTTCTAATACAAGGATGTGAAGAGGAATAAATTTAGGATTTATTGCTTCCTCCCTTTCTTTTTGCTAAAGTTCACTTTTATTAGATTTTTCTTAATAGCAAACTCATGTGAAAGAATAACTCTGTTGAGGTGAAGTGCTTGGCAAAGCATATTTTTGTAACAGGAGGAGACAGCCTCCCAAAAGAAATTTCCTTTAGCTCCAGATGATTTTTTTGAAAGGCTTGAATTCCAGTCGAGAGCATTCTCCATAACTGCTAATAAACTAAGACTTAACTTCGGTTGGTACCAATTCATAGCCATAAAACATCTTTTCTCCTGCTAGATATAGGGTTATTGGTATGTTAGTGCTATAATATTAAGAAATTGTTAATAGTAATCTTTTTCTTACTTTACCCTTGATCTAATAGTGAAATGGAACCATTAATAGACTCAATCTTAAGCAAAAGCTTGCTTTACACTATAGCCCACCTTTTGATAGTTGTTTTTGCCCTTTTGTTAGGGTTGCTTGCTTATAAAAGAAATTCGCAAAACCCCAATAATAAAAGCTTTCTAGCTCTTAACTTAAGCCTTGTTTTATGGGCTACGATTACCTATCTCTCAAACTTGACAAAACTGCCTCTTGATATGCAAATTGTTTTGAATCGTCTAACTTTTTCAACTGGATTTATCTTAGTAATATCTTTTTTTAATTTTTGTATTGTTTTTCCGGAAAGAAAAACCAACAAACCTTTTATTTATCGCATAGTGCTAATAACATGTGCTGCGTTTGCAATTTACGCTGGCCTAGCGGATTGGCTCAAACTCGAGCAGGTAACCAAGGAAACGGTAACTTTTAAACCTAGCAATCAAATTATTTTCCAGATGTTCTTTTTTGTGTTCGCTTTGTTTTCCTTCTGGGCATTGGCAATTTTGTTTTCAAAGCTTAGCAAACTTAAAGGAAAGGAATATACTAAAGTCCAATACATTTTTCTGGCTTTTTTATCATTCATAATATATGTTTTTTCAACTAACTTAATTCCCGCTTTTTTTGGCCTTCGCTTTTTTAGCGGCACCACTGCATTTGGCTCGCTTATATTTATCGGCTTAACTTCTTATGCGGTTATCAAACATCGCTTAATGGATATTCGCTTAGTTGTCATAAAGAGTGCTGCCTATACTGTTTTAGCTGTTATCGGTGGCTCGGCCTATGTCCTGGTGGTATTTTATATTAAGAAGTATTACGAAGAACTAATCAATCCCGACTTTGTTTTTATTGCTGCAAGCTTTGCCGTAGCTTTTGGTTTTAAACCTCTGGGAAATGTAGTTCAAAAGCGAAGCGATAAGTTTTTTAGCAAAGGCCGTTATAATTTTGATGATTTACTAAAAAAACTTAGCCAAATACTTAGCAGCTATCTTATTCTAGAAAATCTTGCCAAACCCTTGCTAACAACATTATCTGAACAAATGAAGATTGCTAAAAGCGCTTTTATTACAAAG
>JAUUWJ010000252.1 GCA_030589175.1 Actinomycetes bacterium | reverse complement strand
CCTAAAAGACTTAAATCACTATCTTCATCAACCGCTTTTAGGACAGCTTGTCCCATTTTTCCAGCGGCACCGCTTACAATTACTTTTAAGATATAATCCCCCTAATGTGGTAGTTCCTTTTGAATTATATTATTACTAACTGGCTTAATTATCAATGGAGCTCCACAGGCCAGCCTATGGTAAAACCCCAAGGCTTATAAAGCGCTCACATCTTGTACCGAAGGATAAAAGCAAATCTAGTGTTTTCTGGTGTGGATTAATCAGGTATTTAGAAGAATTTTATTTTCAAAATCGTACTTTTCTAAGGATTTATCGCCAAATGGTCCTACAAGAGCCAGGTTTAGAGCATCGTCTTTCAGAAGTCTGTTAGCAAGTTCTTTTATTTGCTTCGCATCTACAATGTCAATTTTATTTATCAATTCATTTACGGAATAAATATTTCCGTGGGTAAGAGCACTTTTGCCCAGTCTCATCATCCTATGAGTAGTACTTTCCAGTCCCAAAACCAACTGTCCCTTTATATGTTCCTTGGCTCTTTTAAGTTCTTTTTCCGGCACTTCATCAGTTCTAATTTTCTCAATTTCTTCTCGGAAAATCTTATAAACCTGCTCTGTGTTTTTGGGGCTTGTTCCGGCATATAAGCAAAATGATCCTGTTTCGGTATGAACGGAATGATAAGTAAAAACCGCATAAGCAAGCCCTCTTTTCTCCCTTACTTCTTGAAATAAGCGAGAGCTCATTCCGCCGCCCAATATATTGTCAAGTACTGATAAAATAAACCGGTCTTTGTCTGTTGCCGACAGTGATAAAGCACCTAAACATACATGAGACTGCTCGCTATCTTTTTTTGATGCAATCATTTGAGAACCGCTTTTTGTCTTTTTTTCTTCTCTTTTAAATTGAACGTTCGAAGGCATTTTAAAGAATTTATTTACAAGAGCAAGCAGTTTTTCATGCTTTAGGCTTCCAGCTCCGGCGATAACAATATTTTTCGGCACATAAGTCTTATTGTAAAAATTTATTAGTTTCTCGTGGTTAAAATCAGCTACCGTTTTGCTGTTTCCTAAGATTCTCTTTCCCAAGGGATGTTTGCTAAACAACGTGTCGCTGAAAAGATCGTGTATTATTTCGTCAGGCGAATCTTCATGCAAGCTTATTTCTTCCATGACAACTTGCCTTTCTGACTCTATATCCTGCTCTTTAAAAGTGGCGTTTTGTAACATATCGGCAAGAATCTCGACGCCTTCTTCAAGGTTTTCATCTAGTAATCTAGAATAGAATGCAGTGAGCTCTTTTGAGGTAAAAGCGTTTAACTCAGCTCCCATACTTTCAAAAGCTTCAGATATTTCTTTTGCGCTGCGTTTTTTTGTGCCCTTAAACATTAAGTGTTCAAGGAAATGCGACATTCCGCTAATAGAACGTGGTTCGTCTCTTGCTCCAGCGCCTATCCATATACCTATGGCAGCCGACCTGACGTTAGGCATAGACTCTGTAAGCACAGTAATTCCGTTTTCTGTAATAGTTTTATCGTAGAACATATTAAATCAGATTGTAGACTGTAGATTGTAGACTGTAGAAACTAAACTTAAACTTTTTGTATTTAATCCGTATCTTTAAATCTACTGTCAACTGACTACTAACTACAATCTGTACTTACTCTTCAATTCTCTTTAGGCTAATTTTTCCTTGCTTATCAATATCCAATACTTTTACTTTTATTTTTTCGCCTTCCTTTACAACCTCTTCAACATTAGAGACATAAC
>JAUUWJ010000057.1 GCA_030589175.1 Actinomycetes bacterium | reverse complement strand
AAATATATTTGTGGTTTTACCTAAATCCTGCAATAGGATAAGCTACCTAACAATTAACAAGCAAAAATCAAATCGATCAACGAATAACGACCCGCCTGCCTACGCCAAATATATTGCTGGGCAATGGCGGGCAGGAGTTCGAGCAACGGGTTTATTATGCTTCAATTAAAAAATGTAAGTTTTTCCTACAATAAAGGCCAAACAGACGAAATTCAGGCTCTTTCCAATATAAATCTCTCTATTAAAGAAGACGAATTCATCAGCATCATCGGGGAGAACGGAAGCGGCAAATCTACCCTTGCTAACCTGCTAAATGGTTTACTAAAACCGACAGAAGGTGAAGTCCTTATAGGCGCTCTCTCTACAAAAGACGACAAAAACTTGCTCAAAATCAGGCAAAAAGTGGGACTTCTTTTTCAAAATCCCGACAATCAGATTATTGCCACCCTGGTAGATGAAGACGTAGCTTTCGGTCCGGAAAATCTGGGTGTTGAGCGCTCTGAAATCATTAAGAGAGTAGAAACTTCGCTTGCCTCAGTCGGTATGCAAGGTTACAAAAAGTATGAGCCTCACAATCTTTCGGCCGGTCAAAGGCAAAAAGTAGCGATTGCCTCAGTTTTAGCCATGCAGCCTGACTATCTAGTTCTCGACGAGCCGACATCTTATCTCGATCCGGCAAGTAGGCAAGATATTCTAAAGCTCCTCAAAAGAATCAATAAGGAAAGGCAGATATCTATCATTAATATAACTCACTACCTAAATCAGGTTTTTGTAAGTGAGAGAATCATTTCCATGAAAAAAGGCGAAATAATTTTTGACGGTAGCGTTGAAGATTATTTCTCAGATGATAAAGCTTTAAAAGCTTCGGGCATAGAAAGACCGCTTTGGCTCGAAATTAAACAAAAATATGCAACAAAAGTGAGTGAGATCAAAAAAGTAAACTCGGCAGAAAGCTTAGGAGAGATATTGTGCTTATTAAGCTAGAAAACGCCAATTTAAAATATATGGAGGGCACACCTTTTGAAGCAGTTGCAATAGAGGATGTTTCTTTCGAGCTTAGAAAAGGAGAAGCAATAGGTATTATCGGGCCGACCGGAAGCGGTAAGTCATCGCTTGGCCAAGTTTTGACGGCGCTAATTCAGCCAGACGCCGGGATTTTGACTATTGATGATAAGAAAGTAGGAGCCGAACTTCAAACCGGCAACGTTTATAAGCATGTGAGTTTCTTATTTCAAAAGCCCGAGGCGCAGCTTTTTGAAGCAAATGTCTTCGATGAAGTAGCCTTTGGTCCACGAAATCTGGGATTAACCGAAGCTAAAGTAGAAGATTCGGTAAAAGAAGCTCTCGCAATTGTCGACCTTGATTTTAAAGCTTATAGTCGGCGCTCACCCTTTAATCTTAGCGGCGGTGAGATGAGGCGTGTCGGAATAGCATCTGTTTTGGCTCTTAAATCAAAGGCTTTTGTGATGGATGAGCCGACAGCCGGATTGGACGCGCAAAGCCGGAGACGGATTATTTCTTTTTTAAAAAGCCTGAAAGGTAAGGATACATCGCTTGTTTTGATATCTCATGACATAGACGAAGTCCTAGAAGTTTGCGATAGCTTGATTGTTCTCAATGAAGGCCGGATAGTTCTAAAAACAGCGGTAAAAGACGTACTTAAGCATGCTTCGTTTATGAAAGGGTTAGGCCTTAACTTGCCGGAGAACTACGCTCTTGCTTCTAAGTTGATAGATTGTGGCTGGGCCATAAAAAGTTTAACAAAAGATTCCTTGATGCAGGCGTTAGAAAAGAGGATGAGTGGCTAGTACTTCCGTAATCGGGACATATTATCCGGTTCAATCGTTTGTCCATAAAATCGATGCAAGAATAAAGATACTGCTGATCGTTTTTAGTACGGTGGTTTTGTTCCTGACCGATAACTTCTTTGCCTTTTTATATCTCTTCTTGTTTTATTTAGTCGTGTTTTTTCTCTCCAACTTGCCGGCAAGTTGGATATACAAAGCTATGCGCCCTGTTTTTACCATTCTTTTTATAGCCTTCTTTTTTCAAATTCTCTTTACGCCCGGAGCCGATATCTATGTGAAATGGTCGATATTTACCATTTCAAAACAGGGAATAATATTGGGATTAACGGTTGTAATTCGCATTTTGCTTTTAGTCGGTTTTGCCTCGATTCTTAGCTATACCAGCACGCCCATAGAGCTAACCGATGCAATCGAGTCGCTTCTTTCTCCTTTAAAGATACTGCGCTTACCGGTAAGCGAGTTTGCTTTAGTTATGACTATTGCGCTGCGATTCGTGCCTCAGATACTTACCGAAGCTCAGGATTTGGTTAAGGCGCAAAAAGCCAGAGGAGCGACTTTGGAGCACCGCAATATTTTCAAAAGAGGAAAAGCCTTACTTCCTCTCTTTATTCCGTTGTTTGTTTCGACTTATAGAAATGCCGAAGATTTGGGTAAGGCTATGGAATCCAGGGCATATCATGGCGGTAAGGGAAGAACTCATTATAAGGAGAGAAAACTGATGAACAGAGATTATCTCGTCTTTGCCGGAACTACTGTTATTTTAGTAATAGCTTTACTGATACCATGAACCAGAACGAGTACGGTACACGGCAAGCCATGAACCAGAACGAGTACGGTACACGGCAAGCCATAAATAATAAAGCAGTTATTCAATACAAGGGAGCGGATCTTAACGGCTTTAGCCGGCAACTGAAAGGACGTATGGTCGCGGAAAAAGATATGATAAAGATTACTATAAAGGCAAACGCATATTTATACCGAATGGTAAGGATAATTGCCGGAACTTTAATAGAGGTAGGCAGGACCTATATAGAAGCAGATGCTCTTGGATATACACTAGATTGATAGAGCCGTGGCTCGTGGTTTGTGTTTTCCGAATCACGAAATACGATATACGAAATACGAATTACGGGGTTTAATTGGCTGAAAAAGAACTAAGAGGATTAATTCAAGTCTATAAAGGAAGAGGAAAGGGCAAAACGACTGCCGCTTTCGGTTTAGCTTTAAGGGCAGTCGGCCAGGGCCTTAAAGTTTTGATCGTTCAATTTATGAAGTCAACCGACTTTATAACCGGTGAGATGAAAGGGGCCAAGCGGCTAGAGCCGGAGCTGAAGGTAATCCAATTCGGTGATTCCGGTATCTGGGGATTAGGTGTGCCCAAGCGAAAATACACAGATAAGGCAAAGAAGGCCTCGATTGAGGCTTTAAACTTTGCAAAAGAGCAGTTGAGTGTTGGTTGGGACATTATCATTCTCGATGAAGTAGGGATCGCCATGCATTTGGACTTGTTAGAGGAGAGCTCGGTTTTAGATTTAATCGAAACAAAGCCTAAAGATTTAGAGCTGGTTCTAACCGGTTTAGAGATGCCTGAGAGAATCGTAAAAGTGGCTGATCTGGTTTCGGAGATAACGGACGTTAAGCATCCTTATTATCATGGGATAGAGGCGAGAAAAGGTATTGAATACTGAAGTCAATTAGCAATTGGCAATGAGCAATTAGCAATAAAACCCTCAACTAAAAAGGCATGTCATTGCCCTCTCGCTTTGCTCAAGGATAAACTCTGTGGCAATCTCCATCCTTTTGTCATCCCGAGGAGGCGATAGCCGACGTGGGGATCTCAGAAATTTATTAATATTCAATTCTTTTTTAACAAGCAGGTTTTGTGCCCCTTGCGCCAAAAAACAATTGTCAATTAGCAATGAACAATTAACAATAAAAACCCTATTGAACACTGCACATTGTACATTGAACATTGTTTTTAGGGCCTACTTATCGGGATTAGAAAACCCAAAAACACATTGAAATAGACTCAGAGGTTTCTGCCCGGCTGTCTAACATCCAATCGGATAGACGCTGGGGCAAAACATCTGCTATATAGGGGGAGGTAAAACCCCAAGAACACATTGACAGACTTGTGGTCGCAAATTGCGACCGCCTACAAAGACCCGAAAATCTCAATAAAAAGAAGGAATCTTTCGCATTTTGTAGAACTATTATTAATGAAAGGAAAAATTAGCGTTTTTTATATTGAATATTGTTAGGCAAAGGAGTATTTTATGGATATGTCGATTCCTCAAGTTGTAGAAAAAATCTCAGATCTTAAAGAAAACATGGACAAGCGTTTTGATATTTTATCAAAGCAAATTTACGATGTCACAACTCGGTTAGATAGTATGGAAAATAATATTTCATTAAGGCACAAGGAAAATCTTGAATATAAAGATGAAGTCATGAAACTTCTAACGAGGCATGATCAAGAGATAGTTTCTATCAATAGCCGGCTTAAGCGTATTTAGTCCTAGGATAATCTTTTCAAAGGTTAAAAAACCTTTATGTTTTGCGTGGAAATTATCGTAATAAGCTAATGCACTTGTATTTTTATATTTCCGCCGGATAATGTGCCGGACGCCGAATACCCGTTAGATACCGTTATCTCAAAAGTATCGGAATTTATGCCCGGAGAGCCGTTATCTTCTATGTCTATTGTGAAGTCATAGCTCCCCTGTCCGTTTACAGCAGCTTTTCCGGTGAACGAAGCCGATGTTTCGCTTCTTACAACAAGCCAGTCAAGAGAGATGCTCTTTATCTGAACAGGAGCTCCATTGCTTCTGTCGATCATATTGAATTCGCCTTTAAGTAAATCATTTTTGTACTTGGCATTGAAGCTAAAGTTTGCTTTTTTGCCGCCGTTCATTATCCAGCCACCGCCTGTTACAAAGCCGCCTTCGGGATTGTAAACAACAAGTAACGATTGGACAATAGGTGCTCTGTAATAGTCATTGTCGGATAGTTTAACTATTACTGTGTAAACATCCGTTGGCAAGCCACTTATACTCGTAGCTGCTTCTCCTATTCCCGGAGCAAGTTCTGACGTTGTTGCAGTCCTCGTCCAAATAATTCCAGTCTCATTCATCAGCTCAAACTCAACAGGAGCAGCTTTTGTTATATCACCGAAACCGCCGTCATTTTCTTCAGTTACACTCGCACTTAGCTGAATAGTTGAACCGTAACTAGACAAAGCGTCACCAGTATAGCTAAGAACTGCTTCTTCTTTATCAACAGAAAGCGTCGCCGAAGCATTTGATTGCAAATAGTGACTGTCTCCGGCAAAACTAGCATCTATAGGATATGTGCCCAGACCCTGGCTTATCAGATAAGCTATGGTTGTCGTACCTGAGGAATCAGTCAGATCTCCACCTGCACCAACGCCATCTACACTAAAATCAATCATACGGCCGCTTAAAGGTGCACCGAGATCTGAGTGTAAAGTAGCACTTAAAAATGTAATATCACTATAATCAGCGCTAGAATCTGTTGTTGTCAAAGATGACTGTCTCTTATTTACTGTAACAGTTAAGATATCTTCTACTACTCCACCGTCATTATCGTTAACTTTTATGATAACCTTATAAATTCCCATATTATGATAAGTATGGACTACATTTTGGCCAGAAGCTGAAGTATTATCTCCAAAATTCCACTCGTAAGTTAAAGTATCGTTTACCCCCGGGTCTATTGCACTACCACTAAAACTTACCTCTTCACCCCATAGTGCACTTTGATCTTCTCCGGCATCTGCTATGGGAGCAACGTTTGCAACAAATACTTCAAAGGTATCTGATCCAAAAGCTCCTTCGTCATCTTCAACCGTTACTTCGACGGTGTAGATGCCGTTATCTGCATAAGTATGGCTGCCGGAAACCGTATCTGTTTCCTCATCTACGCTACCTTCTT
>JAUUWJ010000076.1 GCA_030589175.1 Actinomycetes bacterium | reverse complement strand
CATCTCGTTAAGTCCCAAAATACCAACCAAGAAAGTTAAGCGGTCAAACTTAACGTAAGCCTGGCCATCGGCACTATTGGCAAGCAAAGCCAAGGGGCCTTCTTTCTTCATCTCCAAGAGATTTTTAATAAAGGCCGCTTTTTGTTGGTGAGCCCTTACACAGTATTCGAAGACCTTGTCCAGTTCGGCATATAATTTCTTTTCGTCTTTTTCCGCTTTATAAGCTATTCTCGGTAGATTGATTGTAACGTTTTGTAGCGCCGTAAAACGCATTTTCTCCGGTGTTAAGGTCTCTTTCAAGTCTTTTTCTTCAAGCTTCAATTTAAGGCGGCAACACTGGCTTATGGTTACCTCATCGCCGCGATCGAAGACAAAATAAGTAATACCTTGAGAAGACGCTAAATCACAAGCATATTGAAATAGTTTGTAAGCTCTTATGTTTTCGAAAATATCATCATTTACATGCAAAAGTGGCTTCGGAAAGAAAAACGTTTTGCCGCTAGCATCGCCTTTCATGTAAACTTCCAGCAATGCTTTTAAGAAATCTTGGGCTGTTTCTTCGTAATCCTTATAAGTCTTCCCGGTGTATTTACCGCCCGGCCCGATAGCTGGTGTTTTTGCAAAGTGGGACGGCACGCTCGCATATAAATTAAAGTCGGTAAACACTGTCTGAGAACCCCTCGCCCCCGCTAATTGATTGAACTCAAAGATCAGCATTTGAGCTATTTGCTTTATTTTTTCATAGGGCAATCCGTCAAGCATTGGAGCAAAGAAAACATTTACCGCTTCCCACCCTACGGCACCGGCATAATGTGATTGCAAAACAGAGGCAAACTTCACCATGTGACCTACTAAAACTTCCGGGTGCCTGGCAGGCGAACTTACACTACTTACGTTAGGAATATTTATACCGTATTTTTTTATATATTCAATTGAGTGACCGCCGCAATACGGCCTATCTATAAAACCTAAGTCATGAATATGTATATTGCCCGCCAAATGAGCTTCTGCAACATCCGGAGAGTAAACGTTACGCAATGCGTACTGCTTTAGAATGTTCTCGGCTAAGGTCAGATTTATAGATTCGGGGTTGTGAGTAGTGTTTGAATTCTCATTATTTGGCTCGCTTATTATTTTATTCACGTCATACAGAGGAATGCCCAAATGAGAATGCTTTTTGTGGTGCCGCTCCATACCTCTTTCAATAAGCTCGAGGTCAACAAATTCCCTAATGATATTCGTAGTTACAGTAGATAGATTAGAATGGGCTATTTTTTCTTCTACAGCGGTTGCAATTTCATCGGCTTTTTTATGAGATGTACCGGTTTCTCGTATGAGAGAATCGGTAATACGCTTTTTGTCCCACCGGCTAAGTTCGGCTTTAGATTCTGTACTAACAAGTAAGGCAATATCTGTGCTATCTCCTTCGTTTGTCGCACTGCCAATAACTTTGATGTGAACTTTTCTCGTCGCTCTCTTTTGTTTAGTTTTTGAACTTGCTGCTTTTTTTGCTGTTGATTTTGCTGTTTTCATAATGGCCTCCCCTTCTAGAGCCTATTGAGTTCTTTTGCGAATTCTTCTACGCCACCAAACTCTTTATATACAGATGCAAAACGCACATAAGCAACTTTATCCATTTCCTTTAACCTTCTTAGCACCATTTCACCGATTTCTTTCGATTTAACTTCGTATTTAAACTGATTTCTTAATTCTTTTTCCATGTCATCGATTAAATCTTCTAGTTGTTGTCTGCTTACTTGTCTTTTTACTACTGCTCTCAATAGACCGGCCATTATTTTTGATCTATCAAAGGGTTCCCTTAAATCTGCCTTTTTCACTACCATTAAAGGATTTTCTTCAAGCCTTTCGTATGTAGTGAATCTTTCTTTACACTTTAAGCATTCTCTTCTACGGCGTATTGCTTCGCTTGATTCGGTCGTTCTAGAATCTATGACTTTTGTTTCGTCGTGGCCGCATATCTGGCATTTCATATATATTCCCGTAATTCCCGTAAACCACAATATATGGTGTTTCAAGAATCATATACCCCTAAATATTGGATGTCAAGCGTTTTTTAAAAATATTATTTATTAATAAATAAGTGTGTATAAAATGGTTTAATCTCATTATAAACGAACACTTGTTCGTTCTCAACTAAAATTTTTTAAATTCAAAAACTACGAACATTTGTTTGCATTTCATTTTTTATTTTGTTATTCTTTAAAAAAGCGATAGCTTTTTAATTAAATAAGGCACTTAGAATTAAAGGAGGCCAAAATTACAACGCAAACTATCTCGGTTAGACAACAACAAATATTGGACTATTTAAAAAAGCACCTTAAGCAAAAAGGCTATCCCCCGTCTGTAAGAGAAATCGGAAAAGCCGTTGGTTTATCATCAAGCTCTACGGTTCACAGTCATCTCGAAGCCTTAAATAAAAAGGGTTACATTCGAAAAGATCCGGCTAAGCCCAGAGCGCTCAAAATAAAAGGCGCTAACAATAGTGATGATAATACTTTTAGCCTACCCTTAGTTGGCGAAATTGCCGCCGGCGCGCCGGTCATAGCCCAGGAAAACATTGAAAGCTATATGCCTTTACCGGCTGAAATCGTTAGAGGAGATGAGGGGTTCATATTAAAAGTCAAAGGTGATTCAATGATCGAGATCGGCATTTTTGACGGTGATTATATAGTAGTGCGTCAACAAAAAGTTGCCCAAAACGGTCAAACGGTAGTCGCTCTTTTAGAAGATGAAGCAACGGTAAAAACTTTTTACAAAGAAAAGGATCATATAAGACTGCAGCCGGAAAATAGTTCTATGGAACCCATAATAGTTAAAAATCCCTCAATTTTAGGAATAGTAGTTGCTGTTTTGAGAAAATTATAAATATATTTATGGATCTCTTTGAAGCCGTAAAAAATAGAAGAAGTGTCCGCAATTTCACCGACCAACCGGTAAGTGAAGATGATCTAAATAAGATCCTCGAAGCAGCTAATGATGCTCCTTCGGCTCGCAATAAACAACCTTGGCGTTTCATTGTCATTAAAAATAAGCAAGTTTCTGAAAATATCGCTGTTGAAATCAATAAAAAACTTGACCATATTTATGAGAAGGCTCAACAAGAAACTAATCAAAATATTATTGAAAAAGTTAATCATTACCGAACTCCCTTTACTTTCTTTAAAAGAGCGCCGATAACAGTTGCTGTTATTATGACAAAATATGAAGGAACCGGGCTTTCCAAGTTGGTCGGTGTCGACTCCTCTGTGTATAGGAGTGATCTACAAAGTGTTTCGGCCGCTATTCAAAATTTTCTTTTAGCTGCTCATGCACTTAGCTATGGCAGTTGCTGGATGACCGGCCCGTTAATTGCCCACCCTGAAATTAGCAATATTCTTAACCTGAAGAACGACGAACAGCTAGTGGCCTTGCTGCCCCTTGGAAAATACGCTTTAACTCCCAAGAAAAAGCCACGAAAAACATTCGAGCAAGTCACTTCGTATATCGACTGATATCTGATATCTGGTATCTGATATTTTCAATCCTTAATTAGAGATTCGTTTCTCTTAAAGGGTTGCTCATATAAACCAACGTGCCCCCAGAAATCTTCAACCGGATAACCATCTACTTCTCCCTCGCTCTTACCCTCTACCCTAATAATTACTTCTGATATATTGGAAAACTCTGTTAGCGTATTTGTTATTTGATATATGGTAAGCTCTTCCGCTTTAGCCCCGACGTTTCCGGGAGCTAAAATTTCTTTTGAAAAATTTACAATTGCCGTTTCTTCGTCGATTGTTAAACCTAAAAGCTTTACCGTTTTTGGCATATAGCTCACATTGCCTTCTTCCGAAGGTCCTTTTAAAACTAAATCGAGAGCAGTTTTAGGATTTCTCTTGGCTTTTCTTTCTTCGGCTTCAAGATATTGGCCTTTGGCAAAATAGACCTTTATAATTTCAGTCTTTTTTTTTGTTTCGGGTTTTATTTTCTCTTTTTTCTTTATCTTTTCCTTGGCTACGTTTTTTTTATCGGAAATATTTCCAATAGATCTGTCAGACTTGCCTAACATATAAGCAATCCAAATAGCAACCAATAGAACAATAATCAAAAATATTACGTAAATAGCTTTTTTCATTTATGAGCCTTTTAAGTCTTTTTTTTACCCAGTTTAAATGTTGCAATTTTTCGCTTCAACTTCTCTATCCCCAAACCCGCCAAAGCCGATATTATTAGTGCTTGCGGATAATCCTGTTTTATTTTCGCTATTGCTTCTTGATCTAATAAATCTATTTTGTTAAAAACTTTTATTATATTTAATTTTACCTTAAGCTCCCTTAAGATGCTTTCAACCGCTTTTATTTGTCTCTCAAAATTTTCATTTGAAGCATCGATTACGTGTAGCACAATGTCCGCTTCTTGCACTTCACTCAATGTTGATTTAAACGCTTCAATTAACATTGTCGGGAGTTTTTCGATGAAGCCTACCGTATCGCTTATAGTAAAGTTGTGCCCTCCTTCTTTATTAATATATAAGCGTCTTGTTCTCGCATCTACGGTAGAAAATAGTTTGTCAGCAACTTCTGCTTTGGCGTTAGTCAGAGAGTTAAGTAAAGTACTTTTTCCACTATTTGTGTATCCGACTAAACTTATTCTTTCGGTCAGCAAGCTTCTTTTTTTGCGCTGGGTAATCCGCTGCGTTTCAATTTTTCTCAGCTGCTTATTTAGATGATCAAGTCTTTTGCGAATACGCCGTCGGTCGGCTTCTAACACCGTTTCACCGGGGCCTCTGGTGCCAATACCCCCGCCTAAGCGTGATAAAGCAATACCTCTTCCGGTGAGCCTTGGCAGCAAATAATTATACTGGGCGACTCCGACTTGTATTTTTCCTTCTTTCGAATGAGCTGTCGAAGCAAAAATATCTAAGATTAAGGCTGTGCGATCAATAACCTTTGTACCGGTAAGATCATTTAAGTTACGCTCTTGAA
>JAUUWJ010000216.1 GCA_030589175.1 Actinomycetes bacterium | reverse complement strand
GCAAGTCCTGCGTTCGGACTTATTGGCCCGGCTGTTTGCCCCGATTGTGCTATGTTCTGGACTCCACCAAGGCCGGAAAAGAACTTACCGATCTTGCCAATACCGATAAAAAAATCCATTTTAAGATTTTCCCAGTGCTTTACAACTTGATATATAGCTGCACCTATACCGGCAAGCGCTAATGTAATGACACCCAAGATGAGCCAAACAGGAGCACTGACAGCCATAAGTGCACCCATGGCAGTAGTAAGCAAGCCTACGGCTACAATCACTGGGCCGAGTGCCGCCGCAATTCCAGCCGCAACTAAAATAGCTGTTTTTACATTAGGATTAAGCTTTTCAAAAGTTTCGAGCATAGGAGTTAAAGAATCAACAACTTTTATTAAAACGGGAATGAGTATATTGCCGAATGTGGAAGCTAATATTGTAACCTTGTTTTTAAATATAGCGAGTTTTGATGCTGACGTTCCATATCTAAGCGTCGCTTCTTTTGTTAATGCCGTATTTTCTTTCCATGCATCATTTCCGAGATTCATTGCTTTGCGAAATAAGTCGCCAGATCCAGCGGCTCTTAATAATGCATCGGAAATTCTTATCCCAGAAAAACCTAAACCATCTAAAACCCTATTGACATTTTTCCCTTGGTTTTGAGTTTTTTTCAATCCTTCAATAAAAGATAGCAGGGCGCTTGCGGTATCGTCTTTCCACATTTTTTCAAACTGTTTGACCGATACGCCTGATACTTTCGCAAAGCCAGCCATTTTTTTGCTACCAGTTCCTATCTCTTTGTTTATTTTAATCATCACCTGAGAGAAAGCCGTGCCGCCTGCCTCTGCTTTAATACCGACAGAAGTTAATGCTGCAGAAAGCCCTAATGTTTCAGCGGCGCTTAATTTAACTAATTTACCGGCAGCGCCAAGCCTCATTGACATTTCGACTATTTCTGATTCTGTAGTTGCAAAATTATTACCGAGGTCTACAATGGTAGAGCCTAATCGCCCAAAATCATTACTGGCTATATCGGTAATGTTGGCAAAGCGGGCAAGGTCGGCGGCGGGTTCTTCAAGATTTGTTGTGGCTTTAAGATCGGCTATAACTTTTGTAAAGGATGCGATATCTTTCGTTTTAATTCCAAGTTGTCCAGCCGCTTCTGCTATTCCAAAAATCTCAGAAGTTGCAACGGGGATTTCTCTGGACATATCAGTCAATTGCTTTTTTAATGAACTAAATTCTTTTTCAGTGGCGTTTACTGTTTTTCTAACACCCGTAAATGCACTTTCAAAATCAATAGCTGTCTTTACTGCTACGCCCCCAAGGATTGTAAGGGGTAGGGTCATTCTGGTTGACATTGTATTGCCAACACTTCTTAACTTTTTGCCAAATCTGGATGAAGCTCTATCTGCTTGCTTAAACGCCTTAGTTGCAGTTTTGCCAAACTTGCCGACATTTTTTTCCATCCGGCGTATGGGCGCAGTTACACCATCAATCGCTTTAAATTTATTGAAAACGCTAAAGGATAATGGCATTATTTACCGGATTCCTCTTTGACCATTCGTCTGTGGCCTTCAATCCAGAATCTTAACTCGGACAGTTTTAAATTGAAGGGATTACCAATACCTGGAAATCGTGCAGCAATAGACCAAAGCATAGTATTGCCACCGCTTCCAAGATAACTTATAAAAAAAGGGAAATTACCCCTACCGATAACATCAAGTCACGGCTACCAAGTTTGTTAATCATAGGTAATCCATGACCAGTGACTTCGCCCAATACTGACATGGCTTTGCCGACATCATCGTTTTTCTTTTTTACCTGGGACATCCCTCGAAGTTGAGCGCCGGTAGGTTCTTTTATTTCAAGGAAAGTGATTTCTTTTTTGCCGGTAATCGGTTTCAAAAGTTTTTGCTTGAAAATCTCATCCTTATACTCAAGCCTACCTTGCATTAACGCTGATATGATTTTTTTTGTTGAAGCTTTGCCTTCGTCTTCGTCTTCTATAAGTTCGCCATCAAGACCAAGGCTGTCATAAATATTTTGAAGCATTTCTTCCGCAACTTCTCTGCCTATAATTGGTTTCATAATATAGTCTCCTGTTAAGATTTTTCTGGTTTGGGACTACCATAACAGGCGATAGTCCCTTAACCTCCGTACGAAGGCAACCAGATTATATTTTTGTGAGTTC
>JAUUWJ010000157.1 GCA_030589175.1 Actinomycetes bacterium | reverse complement strand
TTCTGCTATGATAATAGTTAAGCAAGCAAGCGATATATAAGAATAGGAGGATATTGCTATGGCTGATGAGAAAAAAAATACGGAAGAATTCGAAGTAAGCGGTGAGAATGTTATAAAGAAAATTAAGGAATTGATTCATGAAGGAAACGTTCGCAAAATAAGCCTTCAAAATGAGGAAGGTAAAACTTTAATAGAGATGCCTTTATCGGTTGGAGTGGCGGGAGCTGCCGCGGCAGCGTTATTAGCTCCGGTATGGGCGGCAATCGGTGCAATTGCAGCACTTGTTGTAAAGCTAAAAGTAGTAGTTGAGCGCGTAGATAAAACCGAGGAATAAATACCAAACTCAGTAAATTATGAAAAAAGTAAATAATTTTGTAAGAACAACACTTATAGGAGGATTTGGTATCGTTTTGCCAGTCCTCGTTTTATTCATTGTTTTCAATGGTCTTTTTAAATTTATCGCTAATAGTATCAGGCCCATAACAAATATAATCGGTTTAGGGTCTAACATTAAGGGAGTAGTTGCTGATATTCTCTCAATTATAATAATTATTAGTATTTGTTTTTTGATAGGTGTGATTGTAAAGACACGAGTCGGAAGGTTTGCTCATAATAAGCTGGAGAAAAGAATATTAAACAAAATACCCGGTTATGGCCTTGTTAAAGATACGATTAAATACTTTAGCGGGAGCGAGGGAAAACCGTTTACTTCCGTTGCTTTAATCAAACCTTTTGGCAAAGAAGATATGCTAACCGGTTTTATTACGGACAGTCATTCTGACGGAAGTCATACGGTATTTGTGCCTCAGGCGGCGAGTCCTTGGCAGGGGGATATGTATCATGTTCAAAAAGAAAACGTATTTCTCCTGGATGTATCTGTGGGAGACGCGATGAAGTCCGTAATAGCTATGGGAGCCGGTTCGTCAAAACTCATTGAGAAGTATTTAGAGGAGCAAAAGACCGCTACAATTAAATCGTGATTCTTGCTTAAGATGTTCTTAAAGGAGAAAGCGCTTCCCATAGGGAAAGGAAGCGCTTTTGGCTTTGCAAAATTTTGCATATTGTTGATTTTAACTTCTTCAATAGATTTTATTTAACAAGTGGCCAGGGTATAGGCTTTTGTAGTCTTTGCCTTACTAGTAAAATACCTATTTCTCTCTTTGTACTTTCAAGCTTATTTGTTAGGCAATTAGTTAATATTCCTTTATATCTCAATGCTTCAAAGCATTCTCCTTCGGGCTTATTGTCTTGCATGCATTTCTTTCTAGCGGCCGCATATGACACATTTGCTTCAAAACAGGTATCTCCTATGGTTACTACTGTTCCTAAAGGATGACAGAAGTCATCAAGCTGATCTTTGAATCGTGTTAAAAGATTTGCACTAATCTTTAATGGGGGCCTATTAGCTAAAGTAATAGCTTGAACCAGTAATCCAAGGCTTGCAACACAGTCTCTTTGTTCTTCATTAAGTTCTTTTAAGGGTTCAATAATCTTTTCCGTCGCGCTAACTAGTCGGTCAATAGTTTCGTCTATCGATTGCCTATGATTTATAAGCTCTTGCTTATACGCCAAACTCATTCTTCTCACCTCCTCGCATTATTATTAGGAAGCTCGTCTTTATACTAGGGTATAACTATACTAAGAACTTAGTACATTTGCAAGCGCTTGCTCAAAAAAAAGTCTAACCGTCATCCTAAGCGTTAGCGAAGTCTGTCGTCTTTCTCCTTTAATCTTTAGGCTGATAGGAATTGGGTAAGAAATATTATTATGAATTTGTTGCAAATAGCTGCAAGACATGGCGGTGACGGCATCGGAGTGCTGGGAATAATCACATTTATTATCGCAATAATTGTTTGGATTCTATTTATAGTCCTCATTGTTATAGTCATTATGTATCTTATTCGCCGGTTGGAGCCCCAAAGAAGAGCGGGATATAGGGAAGATTCCCTAGAAATTGCAAAACGGCGCTTTGCCGCAGGCGAAATCTCAAAAGAAGAATTTGAAGAACTAATAAAAGAACTTCGGGCTTAAGAAGTCGCATAGACCTGTTTATAGGCGAGGGGAAACGCTCTTTGATTTACTGAAGATTATTAATTGCCAGTTGCTAATTGATTTTTGCTTTTCCTTGGCGAAAGATAAGTTTCTTGTTAAAAATAAGTTTAAAAGCTAGTTTTGCATTGTTTTTATACTCTTGCTTTAACAATTCCTTCTTATTTTGATTCAATCTTTTGAGAAGATAATTAATATTAAGGTAATTATTTTCATGTAAACCTGTTATGTCTTCTATATCTTTGTGTTCCAATCTTGCCAACTTACCGAGCACTACATCATGAATATCGGCAGAATAAAGTGATATCTTTCTTAAATCTAAATCACCAATTTGTTTTGCCTTATCACGCCAATCATTCGGAGCAGAAAAGCCAACTTCAGACACTTTTTGTATGTAAACATTGTACTTATTTGCTAATTCTGATTTCTTGCCAGCTATATCAAGAATCTTTTGTTCAACTTCAACAACATCTATATCTTCAGTCCTATTTTGACGATCAATAGTCAACGTAATAGAACTTCCTCCAACTATATATAGTTCAACTTTTTCAGTGATTTGTTCATCAAGTGCTGTTAAGAACTTAACTATCTGTTCGTAGTCTTCCAATGAAGCTCCTTTTTGTTTTAGAAATATCAGCATCATAAACATGCCAGCGTTTACCAATTGGTGTTTGGATCTGTTTTAGATACTCGATTACCTTTGGGTTAGAATATGACCCAGGAGCTTTAACAAGTAGCATTGTCTTGCTTTTTACAGGCTTAAACGTTGGGCACTTTCCGCTTACCTCCAAAAGCCACCCGAGTCGGTTTCTTAGCAAAGAATAATCATCGTATAATTTACAAATGTGCGAGTTCTCAATTACATAAGAAATAAAAGCCAAAGTTCTTGAGTCGACAGTTTCAGTACTCAAAATATTTTTTATGGCTGAAACAAGGATTCCACTATTGACTGTTTGTGATTTTAGATACGTATTTCTTAAGAAGCCAGACCAGATAAGTGTCTCTGCTTTGTCGTTCATTATTGAAAGATGATTATTCATTTGCTGCACCCGGTAA
>JAUUWJ010000187.1 GCA_030589175.1 Actinomycetes bacterium | reverse complement strand
AAACGGCTACCGGAACTTTTCTGCGGTTATGCTCGAAAAGGATTTTCTTTTCCAGTAATTTATCCTGTCAGTTCGAGTCCCCAAGCTTGGGGGGCTTCCAGCTTACCTTACTTCCTAACAATTCTCCTGGGAATAGAGCCCCTGGCTCATGACGGTAAAGTGATATTAAAACCGTCTCTTTTGAAGGATATGAATTATTTAGGCATACACGGCATTTGTGTAGGCCGCGCTTTACTAAATATCCATGTAAAAAGGAAAGACGGTCGCATACATACTGACCTGCAAATTCTCCGCGGAAAAATAAATTTCGAAATTTTTTAAAAAATAAGCTTAATACTTCGTTTTTTGGAAATTATATTAGTAGGAAATCAGATCAGATAATACTTTAAGAGGGGGATTATAAATGGCTGAAAAACCTCGTAAAAAAGAGCTCAAGCAAGAAGAGCAGCAAGGCCGTGGCGGAGAAGCTATGGTTATGCCACGAGGAATAAACTGGACGGCATCAATTACCGGATGGGTTGTAGCCTTCTTTACGGGCATGATTTTAACAGCCGTAGTAGGAGCTATTCTTACCGGTTTTGGTAATGCAGTTTTATTTATCGAAGGACTTGCTATAGAGCAGGGCATAGTCGGTATAGTCATATGGTTTTTAGCTTTTCTTATCGGCGGTCTTTACGCCGGTAGAATTGCTAGGAAAAGTGCTCTTCTACACAGCTTTATTGTGTGGATGATAAGTATACTTTTTTATGTGATTCTACTTGTTTTGTCAGGACTTATTAATACCAACATAGCTATAATAGGCGGTATTAATTTTCCAGTTGGAGCAGATATAGCATCGGCAGTTGCAATTGGAACCGGAGTTCTTTTAATAGCTCAATTAATTGGAGTTCTAATAGGTGGCTGGTTGTCGACATTAAGTGAAAAGTATATGTCATAGTAATGCCACAGTAAATCATGAAAAGCCCCGCTTGAAAAAGTGGGGCTTTCTTTTGTCTAAGTTCTTCTAATAAGTTAAAAGTTAAAAGTGCAGAGTGATACAATTCTAACGAACAACGAAATATTTTACTTTTTATATTTTTCTAAATTATTTTTTATTTTGATTTGATTTGTTCTATTCTAGCTTTATGTATTTAAAGGTACGAGACGATTCTTCCTTATTTAAATCCAGCGATTTATTATCCGAATTAAACGGTCAAAAAATCAATGACGTTATTGACTTAAGGTTCTATCTACAAGAAGAAAACGAAGTTCTTATTATTAGAGAGGGAAAAGAGCATCAAGTTTCGGCAAACTTGGAGTCGATAAAAAGGCTAAATTTCTTCCAAGAAGTTCCAAAAGTAAAAAAATGCTCTAATTCTTGTGTATTTTGTTTCATAGATCAGCTTCCACAGAATTTACGAGACTCACTTTATTTCAAAGATGATGATTGGCGACTATCTTTTTTAACCGGCAATTTTGTTACTTTAACTAATCTTGAGGCCGAAGAGCGCGAACGGATCGTAAAACAGAGGATTTCTCCCTTATATGTGTCGGTTCACGCTGTCGACAAAAAGGTTCGCCAGAAATTAGGCTTTAATAAGATTGATAACGCAATTGACAATTTAAGATTTTTGGATAACTCAGGAATAAATACTCATTTACAAGTAGTTCTTTGCCCGGGAATAAATGACAATAGTGTTTTGGAACAAACTTTGGATAAGTTGCGAAAACTAAAAAACGTGAAATCAGTCGGCATAGTACCCGTTGGATTGACTAAATATCATAAAGAAGATTTAAGCTTGTTTAATAAGCCTAAAGCCAGCGCGTTGATAGATTTTATTTGTAAAGAACAACAAAGATCTTATGAATCAAAGGGTTACAACTGGATTTATTGTGCTGATGAGTTTTATTTATTGGCAGGAGAGGAGATTCCCAATGCCGCTTACTATGATGATTTTTCCCAACTTGAAAACGGCATAGGTTTAGTACGCAAGTTTCTTGACGGTTTTAATAAGGGTGAACTTTATGCCAAAGAAAGTTATGTTATTGTAACCGGCGCAGACTTTGCCCCCGTGCTTCGCGAATCATTACGTCCAAAAAACGAAAAAGGTCATTTTAAAGTAAAGGCCATTGAAAATGAGTTTTTCGGCTCTAAAATTACCGTAGCCGGTTTACTGACGGCAACAGATATAATAAATCAAGTTAAGGAAAAGAAACTGCCTGTTCTAATACCCGATATCATGGTAAATGATGAACAACTTTTTTTGGATAATGTAAGCTTTGCCCAAGTAAAGAAAAAAATACCCTCGGCTTACTTGGTGCCTTCCAAAGCGGAAGGATTTATCGAATGGCTCAATAATTTCTCTAATTGAGTAAGTTCTGAAGTAAAATGAAATAAAACTTTATTAATATGAATACTGATAGCCAAAAACTAATAACTATTTAAGGAGCTAATTTGTCGTTACCTATTGTCGCTGTTATTGGCCGGCCCAACGTCGGAAAATCAACTTTTATAAATAGGGTAGCTACTGAACGGGCAACTATAACTCATCAGATGCCCGGAGTAACTCGCGATCGTAAATATGTTGAAGTGGAGTGGTTTGGAAAGAACTTTCTCCTTATCGATACCGGCGGTTTTCAATTCGAAAAAAATCAAGAAATGAGTTC
>JAUUWJ010000185.1 GCA_030589175.1 Actinomycetes bacterium | reverse complement strand
ACAAGTTCACTATTGCTTGTTCTGGGATTTATTTTTTCACCCTTTTTAATTGAGAATGTAAGAAGAAAGAGCAAGTCTCGCCAATAATTATGAGTAGTGGCTCGGATAAGAACACTTTTAAAAAAACAACGGCTATTTTTATCTTATTTTTTGGCCTTAGCGCCGCTTTTCTTTATCCAATATTTTTAAATAAAGTTTTCTTCCCCGGCGATCTTCTCTATCAAATGCCACCATGGTCTTTAAGCAGTGCCAAGATACTGAAGCAAGTTTTACCAGTGAAAAATCCTCTTTTGTGGGATCCGGTTACCGCTTTTTATCCTTGGTATACATTTATATCAAGTGCTATTAGAGACGGGTTTTTCCCACTTTGGAATCCGCTTGTTATGGGAGGAACTCCTTTTCTTGCCAATTGGCAATCGGGTGCTCTGTCAATAGAGAACATAGTTTTTTATTTTTTCAAGACTCCTCTTGCCCTAAATATCCATACATTCTTAAAGCTATTTCTAACTCTTACATTTTGCTATCTTTTTCTTCGCAAGTTAAAACTAAGCCAAGAAGCATCGGTTTTCGGCTCTCTTTCTTATACGTTTAGCGCTTTTTATGTTGTCTGGTTAAACTGGCCGCAAACAAGAGTAGCGATTTGGCTGCCCTTAATCCTCTTTACAATTGAACATCTTATTCAAAAACCGAGCTTGAGAAGAGCGGGGTTTGTGGCCTTGCCGATTGCAGCCTCTATTTTTGCTGGGCATCCCGGGACAATGCTGCAAGTAACGATAATTACTTTTTTATATAGCCTTATCCGTCTTGTTTTGGAGAAAGAAGAAAAGAGCAAAAAAACATTACTTTTGTTAGCAGGCGCAGTATTAGGAGTTGGGCTTTCGGCTATGTTGCTCTTACCGGGAGCGGAGCTGGTAAGGGAAAGCTATCAGATAACTGTCCGCCAGGCAACCGATTATCTCTCAGTCAGGCTTAACTTCGGCAGCTTGGCGCTTTTATTCTTTCCTTATTATTACGGGCACTTAAAAGATGGTATTTTTCTGGGGCGATCTAATTTCAATGAAATAAGCGCATACATCGGTTTATTGCCGTTACTTTTTGCCTTTTTTGCACTAACATTTGTTAGCAAAACAAAGAGATTGTTGTCTTATACGACCCTATCGGTTTTCTCGGTAGTAATGGTTTATAGTTTATGGCCTCAGTCGCTTGTTTATAAGATTCCACTATTCTCTATTCAGCCGACTCAGCGCTATATTTTTATGCTCACTTTTATGTTGGCTGTGCTGGGAGCGTACGGATTCGATTACTTCTTTAACAAAAACTCAAGCCCAAGAAAGATTTTGACGGTCTATGTACTTTTCGGTTTAACGATGCTATTTCTAATAGTTTTTAAAGTGCAAAAAAATGTATTTGCTTATTATAAGACCTTTTTCATCTTTTCCGTTTTTATGTTTATCGTTTTGGGAGGTATTTTCTACTTCAAGAAAAAATACACAAATCTGGGCCGGCTGGTGATCGCCGTATTAGTCATAGATCTTTTTATGATCGGGATAGGTATCAATAGCTATGTTAAACCGGAGTTTATCTACCCCAAAACAGCGTTGACGGATTTTCTCAAAAAGAATTTAGATAACGAAAAGCAGCCGGCTAGAGTCCTCCCCTTGGCTGATTCGATTATGCCCAATAGCCTTATGCCGTATTCGATAACGGATTTGCGGGGCCGGGATGCTCTGATTATGAAGCGCTATAATAACTTCTCCAAACTGATAACCGATGTAGATGTTCTCCCCAAACAGCCAAACTTTGTTTTGCCAAATAAAGCTGATTCAGATTGGCTTGATTTTTTAAATGTGAAATACGTCATCTCTGAGATTGATGTGGGCAATTCATTGCCAACTAATTTGGTAAGCTCAAACGGTTTTGCTGATATTAATGTTGACGAACAAGCACAGACGTTTATTTCCGAGCAAGATAATTTAGCCGGGGTAAGTTTATTGATCGGAACTTTTAAAGAAACAGGTAACAGAATTATTAATTACAGGCTTGAGGATAAGAAAGAACAAGTTATCCGGGAAGGGAAGGTTTCTACCAAATATGCGAGAAATCACAAATATTTTTCTTTTCCCTTCAAACCGATTTCGAATTCCAAGAAAAAAAAGTACAAATTTGTTTTCAATAGTTTGAAGCCAAGCGGTAATTACCGCACGATCGTATTCTTGAGCAAGCAAGATCAATACGCCGGCGGCTCGCACTACACAAACGGCAAGAAAAAAGAAGGCGATTTAGTGTTCTATCTTCAATATCATAAAGATCTGCAAAAGTATAAAGAAGTATTTCGCTACAAGAGCTTAAAAGTCTATGAAAACAAAAAAGTAATGGAAAGGGCATTTGCAGTAGACGACTATGAAGTCATAAAAGATACAAACAAAGCTTTAGAGAAACTTAAAGAAGAGAAAATAGATTTAAGAAAGAAAGTGATTTTAGAGAAAGAGCCTGTCTATGGCGGTAAACCCGGCTCTTATAATAAAGAGAGTAAAGTTAAGATTCTAAGTTATAAACCAAACAGTATTGAGATAAAGGCAAACCTAGCTAGCAGAAGTATCATAGTGATATCTGATAATTATTATCCTGGCTGGAACGCTTATATAGACAGCAAA
>JAUUWJ010000149.1 GCA_030589175.1 Actinomycetes bacterium | reverse complement strand
CTAATATTCCCAGGTATTCCCATAAATAACATGCGTGTTTAAAGGTATTATTTTAGGGAATTTTCTTTTTATATGAATCAATAATATTCGCCATCAACAAAATCGTTATTATGGGCCTTTTTCATCGGTGCCGTTAGCGGCCTACTTTTCGCGCCAAAATCAGGCCGGGGAACTCGAGAATGGATAATGCAGCAAGGTGCCCATGTTTCTGCTCAAGGCCGGCGTTTAGTAGACAGAGGTAGTGCTCAGATAAGGTATCGTTCGGGATCTTTACAAGGCATAACTCATAAAATGAAAGATTTGGTAGCACCTGAGCCCAAGCTTTTAGAGGCTGATGACGATACTATAGCCCAAAGAGTTAGAACCGAATTAGGGGAAAATTCTTTGACGTGGAAATTACCTCATCTAAATGTCACCAGAGAAAGAGGAAGGTTAACTGTCAGAGGTCCTGGAAAAAGTAATAGAGAAAAAGAAAATGTAGAAAAGGTCACAAAACAAGTCCCCGGTGTAAAAGAGGTTATCAATAAGACCAGATTAGTGGCATAGTCCTGCAGTCAGTTCTTAGATTATATTGAAGTTCAAGACACTGACTGGCAATGATGAACTAAAGCTCTAAGCACTAAATTCTAAACTCTAAACAATACCTAATATCAAATAACCAAAAATCAAAAAAAAAGATTTTGAACATTTTAATTTAGGATTTGAATTCACCAACTCCTAACTCTGAACTCCGGACTAAATGACAATCAATTATTCGGTAACCTATACCCCAGACCCGATACCCTTAGATACGGTGCGCATCAAAGACCGCTTCTACCTTGCGGACATTTCTAATAATATTGTCCAGATGAGCAATATTGCCTATTTCGACCAGAAAACGAAATATCGCAAACCCGTCCTTTGTCGTACTCACATTAGCTGAAATTATGTTTACACCTGAATCACTAATCGTTATACTAATATCCTTTAGTAACTTAACCCGGTCTAAGGCTTCTACCTGAAGCTCCACTTGAAAATTAACCGATTTACCTAAATCCCAGAAAACATCGATCATTCTGTCCGGCGTTTGCCTTTCTAAAGATGCAACATTTTCACAATCTTTTCTGTGAACGGACACGCCCCGCCCCCGAGTTACAAAGCCTGCTATGTCGTCTCGCGGTACGGGATTGCAGCAGCGGGCCAACCTTATTAATACTTCGTCAATTCCTTTTACCGCTACACCCGTTTTAGAAGGTGCCTTTCGTTTAGTAGTTGTTTTAACGTCTGCATCTTCAGTAACTTCCCTTTCTTCAGCCCTGCTAAGTTCATTTACGATTTTTGTTGCTACTTGCTTTGCCGATGTCTTTCCTTGCCCGATACTGGCAAATAAATCTTGGGTCTTTTTGAAATTCATTTTGGCCGAAACTTCATCCAACAATTTCGTGTGCTTGGAAATGACAAAGGTAATCTTATACTTTCTAAGCACTTTTAAGAGTTCTTCCTTGCCGACATAAACACTATCCTCTTTTACTTCTTTGCTGAAAAACTGCCTTATTCTACTCCTGGCCTTAGAAGTCTTTGCCAGGTTGATCCAATCCTTACTAGGCCCCGATGAACTCTTACTGGTTAAAATATCGACCATATCTCCGGTTTGTAGTTTGTATTCAAAAGGAACGATCTTTTGATTTGCCTTTGCTCCAATAAGAGCATGACCTACTTCTGTGTGAATCGAATATGCAAAATCAATCGGCGTTGCCCCAACCGGAAATGATTTAACGTCACCTTTGGGCGTAAATACAAAAACTTCTTTTTCAAGCAAATCCGATTTGAGCCCTTCCAAAAACTCTGCTGAATCGCTTGCCTCATTCTGTTGCAATACTTGAGTTATCCAGGCTAATTGCTCTTGCTTTTTCTTTCCTCTTAACCCCTCTTTATAAGTCCAATGAGCGGCTACTCCGTATTCGGCGACTCTATGCATTTCACGTGACCTTATTTGAATTTCAATGATGTTGCCCTCTTCTCCAACGACCGTTGTGTGAAGCGACTGATACATATTAGCCTTAGGAACAGCGATAAAATCCTTAAAACGACCCGGAACAGGCTTATAAATATTATGCAAAGCTCCCAATACCGCATAACAATCCTTTTTATCTTCTACAAGAATTCTTATAGCTAATAAGTCGTAGATTTCATTGAAATCCTTATCCTTCTTGGCTATTTTTTGATATATGGAGTAGAAATGCTTTACCCTGCCGTTGATTTCCGCTTTAACTTTCTGTTTTTTTATCTCCTTGTTGATCAAGCGAATAGCATCCTTAATGTAGCGCTCTCTTTCTGCTCTCTTTTGATCGACCATTTTGGAAATTTGGTCATATTTTTTGTTCTCGAGAGTTTCAAAAGCCAGATCTTCAAGCTGCCATTTGAGCTGAAATATTCCTAATCGGTGAGCTAGAGGCGCATATATTTCCCTTGTTTCCTTAGCTATACGCTTTCTCTTATCTTCACTTAAGTACTTTACCGTCCTCATATTGTGCAAGCGGTCAGCCAGCTTGATTAATACGACTCTTAAATCCCTGGCCATGGCTAAAAACATTTTGCGAAGATTTTCAGCTTGGTGCTCTTTCTGGGTTTTAAATTTTATGTGGCTTAGCTTGGTGACACCGTCAATCATAGAGGCAATCTCCGGCGAAAAAGTTCGTTCCAACTGCTTTAATGAGGCATCCGTATCTTCTAAGATATCGTGCAGTAGAGCCGCCACGATTGTTGCTTCATCCATTTCCAACTCAGCTAGAATAAAGGCAACTTCTAAAGGATGCTCGATAAACGCTTCACCGCTCGCCCTTGACTGTTTTCCATGATAAGTTTTTGCAAACTCATAAGCGTTGTTTATTAGCTCTTCATCCAACTTTGAATTATATGATTTTACTTTTTTAGTTAAGTTTTGAATCTTTTTCATGAAACCAAGGATAAACTTAAATGTTTACTGGACTTTTCTTTTTATCTTCCGCAACTTTCTCTTTTTCTAGCTTTTCTTCGGGATAAATCGGCTGATTAATCATATCTATAAGCTCTCTATCGCCGGCACTTAAAGCCCACTGCTTAAATTCTTGAAATTGCTCTTTTTCGTGCAAACCCTCTTCGTAAATAACCGAGTCGGATAAATCAACTTTTTGCCCTTTTTTCAAAACAATCTCTTTTCCATCATCAGTACTTTCATACTTTATTAAACCAAGTTCTTCAAATAT
>JAUUWJ010000011.1 GCA_030589175.1 Actinomycetes bacterium | reverse complement strand
CCAAGTTTGAACGTAAAGTTCTATCCAAAGAAGAAGCGCTTAAATTTTTTCGCAAAAAGGAAGAAGATTACAAAGTAGAGCTTGTAGAAGATATTGAAGATGAAGAAATATCAGTTTACCAGCAAGGGGATTTTATAGATTTATGCAAAGGCCCTCATATTCCCTCTGCCGGAATCATAAAGGCTTTTAAATTATTGAGTATAGCCGGTGCTTATTGGAAAGGCGATGAGAAACGGCCGATGCTTCAAAGAATTTACGGTATAAGCTTTCCCTCGAAAAAAGAATTGAAAGAATATCTGTCCAAGCTGGAAGAAGCAAAGAAAAGAGATCACCGGATTTTAGGAAAGCAGCTGGACCTGTTCCACTTTGATGCAGAGTTAGGGCCGGGATTGCCTTTGTGGCATCCGAAAGGAGCAAGACTGAGGACAATAATTGAAGATTACTGGAAGGATGTCCATTTAAAAAATGGATACGAGCTTTTGGTTATCCCTCACATAGCTCGCAAGGATTTGTGGGTGACAAGCGGTCATTGGGACTTTTATCGGGAATTTATGTATTCTCCGATGCAAATTGATGATGTCGATTACATAGTAAAACCGATGAATTGTCCCGGTCATATATTAATTTATAAATCACAAACAAGAAGCTACAGAGACTTACCGCTTAAATGGGCTGAAATGGGGACAGTTTACCGCTATGAAAGAAGCGGTGTATTACACGGCTTAATGCGAGTTAGGGGCTTTACTCAAGATGACGCTCACATCTTTTGTACCGAGTGGCAGCTTGAAGAACAAATAAATTCAATACTAAAACTGGCAATAGAAATTCTAAAGACATTTGGCTTTGAAGAGTATGAGATATATCTGTCGACAAGGCCGGAGAAGTTTGTTGGCTCTGAAGCTCATTGGGAAGCGGCAACAAATGCTTTAAAAAAAGCTCTAGTTGATATGAAGCTTGATTACACAATAGATCCGGGCGAAGGTGTATTTTACGGTCCTAAAATCGATATAAAAATTAAGGATGCGATAGGCAGGACTTGGCAGTGTTCTACGGTTCAAGTTGATTTCAACTTACCGGAAAGATTCGATATGAATTTTGCTAACCGCAACAATCAGCCTGAGCGGCCGATTATGATACACCGAGCGATACTGGGCTCGCTTGAACGTTTTATAGGGGTGCTGATCGAGCATTATGCAGGAGCATTTCCGGTTTGGCTGGCACCTATTCAGGTGACGATTTTACCGATTGCTAGTAGGCATGATAATTATGCCAAAAAAGTTGCTGAAATCTTAAAAGAAAGCAATGTGAGGGTAAAGGTTGATGAGAGGACGGAGACTACTGCCAAAAAAGTAAGAGATGCCCAGTTTCAAAAAATACCGTTTATGTTGATAGTTGGCGATAACGAAGAAAAAGCGGGAACTGTTGCTATTAGGACCAGGGATGGGAAAGACATAAGAGACGTAAAAATAAACGATTTCTTAAATTCGTTGAAATCTTCGGATAAAAATAAAGCTTTAAATCTAAAATTATAAATGTAGACAAATGAAAATAAGCTAGGTATAATTGTTCATCTAAAGTAGAAGCTACCTGCTTCTCACCTCTAAAATGAATTAAGTTTAAAGGTTAAACAAAATATTTTACCGACCAATAGGTAAATGCAGGTAGCGAAAGGCTACTTTTTTTGTTGCTAAAAATAAATATGAAAATGTTTCAAAGGGAAATATCTAGTTAGGAAAAATACTCTAAGTGTAACCAGGAGGTAATTTATTAGAAGACCGAGACGATTTATAAAGAAAGAAGTAGCTAGAGTAAATGAAAGAATAAGAGCTAGCGAAGTAAGAGTTATATCTTTTGAAGGTGAGCAGTTGGGAATAAAACCGACAAGAGAAGCAATTGAGCTAGCAAAAGAAGAAGGGTTTGACTTAGTGGAGATAGCGCCAAACGCAAAACCGCCTGTTGTTCGCATAATGGATTATGGAAAGTTTAAGTACGAAAAGGAACAGAAAGCCAAAAGGGCCAAAAAAAAGCAACATATTGTAGAAGTAAAAGAAATAAAATTTCGGCCCAAAATAAGCAGCGGTGATTATGAGACAAAGAAGCGCCACATTGAAAGATTCTTAAAAGGCGGAGCAAAGGTTAAAGTAACACTGATGTTTAGGGGCAGAGAGCAGGCTCATCCTGAACTGGGTAGAGAATTACTAGAAAGATTGAGCGAAGATGTAGCACAATATTCCAGTATTGAGTCGGCTCCAAAGCGAGACGGACGTAATATGATCATGGTTTTAAGTTCGAGCGTGAAACAAGATAAGACACAAAATCAACAAACGAAAGAAAACGCGAAGGATTACCCGAAAAACGATAAAGATGAGAAGAGCGATAAATCGGAGAAAACTATTAAGGATGAGAAAGAAGAGAAAGAAGAGGATAAATAAATGTTTTCTCTTGATCTGGAGTAATTATGCCTAAGAAAAAGACACACAAAGGAACAGCTAAGCGCTTTAAAATAACAAAAACAGGAAAAATATTGCACAAGAAAATGGGTTCTTCTCATTTAATGGAAAAGAAAAGCGCTAAGAGAAAAAGGCACTTAAAGAAGGCTAACACTCTTTCAAAGGTAGAGCAAAAGAGAATTAAGAGGTTGATAGGCTAGGTGCAACAATGCCAAGAGTAAAATCTAGTGGAAAAAACAAAAAGCATAAGAAGATATTAAAAAGAGCCAAGGGCTATTACGGTGCTCGTTCACGCACATATAAAGTAGCTAAAGAACAAGTAATGAAGTCTTTGAGCTATGCTTACCGGGATAGAAGGGCCAAAAAAAGAACATTCAGAAGATTGTGGATTACCAGGATTAATGCAGCTGCCAGGCTCAATGGCTTGTCTTATAATCGCTTCATGAACGGATTGAAAACTGCCGGAGTAGAAATTGACCGCAAAATATTGGCAGACATTGCCGTAAATGATCCGGGAGCTTTTTCAACCTTAGCCGGAAAAGCTAAAGAGCAACTGACGAAAAACGTACAAGCTTCAAGTTAGTTTAGAACACAGATAAAGCAACCTTATTTCTAACTAATATTCCTTTTAAAGCAATCATGATTTTTATGTAATTTTAGTTTGCAAAATAATGCTAAAATTCTTTTTAAATCAATAAATAAGGAAGAAAACAATTTATCATAGGCAGTTTGTTGACCGCATCTTGTAATTCATAGAAAATAAAATTGAATTGTTATCTTATCGAACAACGAAGGACGAACAACGACAAAGAAATGGCGGAGCTTTAACATGATTTTAATGATAGATAATTATGATTCTTTTACTTATAACCTGGTTCAGTATCTGGGAGAGCTTGGCCAAGAATTAAAGGTATACCGAAACGACAAAATAGACATAGAAAAGATCGAATCACTTAAACCGTCTTCGATTGTAATATCGCCAGGTCCGGGTACTCCAAAACAAGCTGGCGTTACAATAGATATTATAAAAGAGTTTTCAGGCTCGATTCCTATGCTTGGAGTTTGCCTAGGGCATCAAGCAATAGTTGAGGCTTTTGAAGGAAGAATAGAAAAAGCGCCGGAACCGGTACATGGTAAGACCTCTGAAATATTTCATGATAATAAAACGATATTTGAAGGAATAAAAAATCCTTTTATTGCAACGCGTTACCATTCATTGATCGCTAAGAAAGATTCTCTTCCAGATGATTTGGAGGTAAGTGCTTGGACTAATGAAGAGATAATTATGGGTGTGCGCCACAAGGAAAAGTTTGTTGAAGGAATTCAATTTCATCCCGAATCAATACTCACTGTAGAAGGCAAAAAAATATTAAGGAATTTTTTGCAACAAAAGGAGGCTGTATAAATGATAACCGATGTTCTTTCCAGCCTAATAGAAGGCAAAGATTTAAGCGGTAAAGAGGCAGAACTTGTAATGAATGAAATTATGGAAGGAAAAACAACCGATGCTCAGATAGGAGCATTTCTTACAGCTTTGAGGTTAAAAGGAGAAACGGTTGAGGAGATAAGCGCTTTTGCCAAGATAATGCGGGAAAAGGCTTCTAGGATAAATCCAAAAGTAGAGATTTTAGCTGATACTTGTGGGACGGGAGGAGATTGTGCAGACACCTTCAATATATCTACGGCTGTTAGTTTTATTCTGGCTGCAAGCGGAGTAGCAGTTGCTAAACATGGTAATAGAAGCGTATCTAGCCAGTGTGGAAGTGCTGATGTTTTAGAAGCTTTAGGCGTAAAAGTCGATCTGGAGCCTGAGAAAGTAAAGGAGTCAATCGAAAAAATAGGGATAGGTTTTATGTTTGCACCTGCTTTTCACAAAGCAATGAAGTACGCAATTGGTCCGCGAAAAGAAATTGGCATTAGAACAGTCTTTAACATCTTGGGCCCCTTGACTAATCCTGCGGAAGCAAAGTATCAGTTGCTGGGTGTTTATGATGATTCAATAAGGCGCAGTATGGCTGAAGTATTAAAAAAGTTAGGGGCTGTTGCTTGCATGGTCGTCCACGGAAACGGCCTTGATGAGGTGACTACGACAGGCGTGACCAAAATTAGTGAATTAAAACCCGACGAAACGATAGAGGACTACGAAATCAAAGGGCAAGATTTCGGTTTAGATCAAGCAAGTATCAATGACATAAAAGCAAAAGACAAAGATGATAACGTTAAAATAATAAAAGAAGTTTTATCAGGTGCACAGGGACCAAAAACGGATATTGTTTTGTTAAATAGCGCTTGTGCTTTGAAAGTAGCTCAACAAGCCCAAAACATAGAAGAAGGGCTTGAAAAAGCCAGGGATTTAATAAACAGCAAAAAACCTTTGGAAAAACTGGAAGAACTAGTCAAATTTAGCAATGCTTGATGAAATAATAGAAGCCAAAAGAAAAAGAATTGCTGCTCAGAAACAAAAGCTGCCTTTGGAGGTCATTAAAGAAAGAGCCGCCCTAAAGAAAACCACGCGAAATTTCCGAGAAGCTTTGCTCGGTAAAAACTTAAGCTTGATAGCCGAAATTAAAAAGGCTTCACCGTCGAGAGGCGACATCGCTCCTGATATTAATGTGGGAGAAATAGCAAAAACATATGAAGACAGTGATGCATCTGCTATATCGGTATTAACGGAAGAGGATTTTTTTAAAGGCCAACCCGAATATATAGAGATCGTAAAAGAAAATTCAAGCTTACCAGTTCTAAGAAAGGACTTTGTTCTTGAAGAATATCAAGTATATGAGTCTAGGTATTTAGGAGCAGACGCTTTACTTCTAATTAGTGCAATTCTTGATGAGAACGAGCTAAGAAAATTAGCAAAACTAACTCACAAGTTAAATATGGAGCCATTTATTGAAGTTCACTCAGAAGAAGAATTGAAAACCGCTTTAGGGGCTGAGGCAAAAGTTATAGGGATAAACAATCGCAATTTAAAGACTTTTGAAACCGACTTAAAAACAACAGAAAGATTAATTAAATTAGTCGGAAAAGACAGGATAGTTGTAAGCGAAAGCGGAATAAAGACAGGCAAAGATGCCGCTTGGCTTAAGAGTTTAGGCGTTGATGCTATACTGGTCGGAGAGTCAATTGTCAGTGCACCCGACATCAAAAAAATGATTGAAAGCTTTAAAAGCTAAGAATTAAATCAAAATTGGTAAAAGTAAAAATTTGCGGGATTAAAAAACTAGAAGATGCGCAATTTGCAGCAAAGTGTGGTGCTGATTTTATAGGATTCATTTTCTTCAAAGACAGCCCTCGTTACATTGAACCAGAAGAGGCTTTTGATATTATTTCTAATCTTCCAGAGGGTATTAAAACAGTAGGTGTTTTTGTAAACCAAACCCGAGAGGAAATTAAGAATATTGTTAGATCGTGTAAGTTGTCATATGTTCAGCTGCACGGAGATGAAACTCCGGAATTTATAAACGAATTAGAGTTCCCTACGATAAAAGCCATTCGCCTAAAAGAAGAAAAAGACTTAGAAGATTTGAGAAAGTTTGATGTTTTTGCTTACGTGTTTGACTCTCGCGATGAACATCTTTATGGAGGTACCGGAAAAACTTTCGATTTAAGTATTTTAGAAAACAAGAAAATTGAGAGGCCGTTTTTTATGTCAGGTGGTCTTAATCCCGAAAACGTTGCTGGGATAATATCAAGATTAAAACCTTACGGAGTGGATGTATCAAGCGGCGTAGAGACAAGTCCGGGAGTTAAAGATCACCAGAAAATCATCGCTTTTATCAAAGCTGTAAAAGGGTAGATTAGTAAATTATTTCTAGCGTCCAGAGTCTAGCATCCACCGTCCGCTCTTATAGTTCTTCCCAGTTTGAAATATAGAAACCTGTATTTAGCGGCTCAATAAAATGAGGCGGTTCATCGTATTGCATTCTTTGGTCATAGTTGTAGTCTTTTGAATAACCGCTGACTATATTGTTCCCTCGAAAAGTACCTACAGGACCGCGATAACGCTGGCCGATTGAACCCAGAATGGTTATAGTTCCTTTTTGAGGCGGCCTGTCATATCTCTCAAAAGTAAATGAATGATTCAAAGAGAATAAAGCGGCGTGAATAGTTATATCTCTGGGCGCTACGTCGCGGCTGCGATTATCATAATGATTTATATAAAGATAGTTTTCGGGAATCAATTAGAATTTGTTAATCCGACATCGTCGTAGTCCAGGCTTTTTACTCTCTCAAGCTGTCTAATGCCCAGGTTGTAAGCGGTTGTTCGTACATTGTTTCTAAGAGTTGATTTTGTTGAGAAGATAAAAGAAAGTATAAGGGCAAGAAGAACGATGTTCAATATTGTTAGAGCTACCATTAGCTCTACGAAACCGGAGCCTTTTTTATTTTTAAGCATTTTTACTCTTAATTATGTTATCGGTTGGTAAAAAGAGCACCTTAACAGCAAATATGAAAATAATTTTTGTCATTTATATCTAAAAAATGCCTAAAATCGGCTATATATGCGCCTTCAATTAATAATTTGAAATTTTGATTATTTAAAAGTATTATTCTATTGCTTGAAAGAGCTGTTCAGAAGGAAGCTTCTATTATAAAATTATAGTTTAGTGTCAATTAATAAATAATGAGCTTACCGGATAAAAGAGGCCATTTTGGTATTTTTGGCGGAATATTTGCGCCCGAAACGCTGATGGAGGCCATAGGAGAATTAAATAAGGCGTATGCGAAAACAAAGAAGGACAAGGGCTTTCAAAAAGAGCTAAAAGAGCTCTTTAAGTCTTATGTGGGAAGACCGACGCCGCTGTTTGAGGCTACCTATCTTTCAAGGCACTACGGTTCAAAAATTCTTCTCAAAAGAGAAGACTTGGCTCATACTGGAGCTCACAAAATAAATAATTGCATAGGCCAAGGATTACTGGCCAGGAAAATGGGCAAGAAAAGAATTATTGCCGAAACAGGGGCGGGCCAACACGGAGTAGCAACGGCAACGGCAGCAGCTTTTTTTGGAATGGAATGCCATGTATTTATGGGATCTGAAGACATAAAAAGGCAAGCTCCTAATGTTCAAAGAATGAGATTATTGGGAGCGGAAGTTATACCGGTAGAAAGTGGCAGTAAAACTCTTAAAGATGCAATGAACGAAGCGATGAGAGATTGGGTTACTAATGTAAGGACAACCTATTACATGATAGGTTCAGTTGCCGGGCCGCACCCTTACCCGATGATGGTCAGAGATTTTCAAGCTGTTATCGGGAAAGAAACAAAAGTACAACTTAAGAAAATGGGGCTTAAAGCTAATAACATAATCGCTTGTGTAGGCGGCGGTTCTAACGCAATTGGAATTTTCTATGAATTCATTGACGACAAAGTAAACCTTATTGGGGTAGAAGCTGCAGGAAAAGGACTCAGCAGCGGTCTACACAGTGCACCGCTAGCAACTGGACAGCCGGGAGTACTGCACGGCTCACTAAGTTATCTTTTACAGAATAAGGACGGCCAAGTCAAAGAAGCTCATTCGATTGCAGCCGGGCTGGATTATCCAGGGGTAGGACCTGAACACAGCTATTTGAAGGATAAAGGGCGGGTTAAATATGGAACAGTTACCGACACCGAAGCAATACGAGCTTTTAAATTACTAAGTGAAAAAGAGGGAATCTTACCGGCATTAGAAAGCGCTCACGCGCTGGCATATCTTGAGAAAATAGAGCACAAGAAAAATAAAGTGAGCGTAATAAACTTAAGTGGGCGCGGGGATAAAGATTTACATATTTTAGGCGAAAAATGATTGCATCAATTTTTGAGAAAGCGAGAAAAGAAAATAGAACCATGCTGATGCCTTATTTCCCAGTGGGATATCCGACGCTTTCACGCTCTAAAAAAGTATTTTTGAATCTGGCTAAAAACGGAGCAGATTTATTAGAGGTAGGGATACCCTTTTCCGACCCGATTGCCGATGGTCCGGTTATTCAAAAAGCATCTACCGTTGCACTAAAAGCAGGTTTGAAAGTAGAGCAAGTTTTTGGAGCATTAAACGATATCAAGAAAAAATTGCCTCCCACGATAATAATGACTTATTACAATCTCTTATATAAAAACGGTCTTAAAAACTTTGCCAGGAAAGCAGCAAAGGCTGGAGTTAAAGGAGTTATTGTTCCTGATTTAACAGTAGAAGAAGCCAAAGACTGGTTAGCTGCTTCTAGAGATCAAGTAGAGACAATATTTTTAGTGGCGCCGACAAGTTCAGATGCACGAATAAAAAAGATAAGCAAAGCGAGCAGTTCATTTTTGTACTGTGTTTCTCTCACCGGAGTTACAGGAGCTCGTAATAAATTGCCTAAGAGTACATATGTTTTTTTAAAAAGAGTAAGGTCGTTAACAAAAAAACCGATAGCGGTAGGCTTCGGGATTTCAAAAAGAGAACAAGTAAATGAGTTAAGGCCGCTTTCTGACGGAATAATTGTAGGTTCGAGCCTGATAAAAGCTTATACTAAAGCTAAGACAGAGACCGATAGCCTAAAAAATATCGAAAAGTTTATTAAAAGACTTGGAGTATAAATGCCACTAGGCGAATATTTTGAAAAAAATACTATAAAAGAAAGCAATAGTAAGAAAAAAGTGCCGGATGGTGTATGGACAAAATGCAAAGGCTGCGGCTTAATAATTTTTGAAAAAGAACTAATCAAAAATGACATGGTCTGTCCCAAATGCGATTACCACCATCTTTTAGCAGCAAAGGGAAGAATTAAAGTCTTGGTTGACGAAAACTCATTTAAGGAACAAGACAAGAATTTATTTCCGGTAGATAAACTTAAATTTAAGGCGGAAAAAACATACCGTCAAAGTATTTCAAAAGCGCAAGCTAAAAGCGGCCAAAACGAAGCTTTTATTAGCGGTACGGCTAAAATAGGAAAAAGAAATATTGCTATCGGAGCGATGGATTTTCGTTTCATCGGAGGAAGCATGGGCTCAGTTGTGGGCGAGAAGGTTACCAGATTAGTTGAAACAGCCATAAAAAAGAGAATCCCCCTTGTAATTTCTTGTGCCTCGGGTGGAGCTCGAATGCAAGAAGGCATGCTCTCACTGATGCAAATGAGCAAGACGTCACAAGCAGTTGCTCAATTAGATAAAGAAAAACTTCCTTATATTTCGATTCTTACAAATCCTACAATGGGAGGCGTAACGGCAAGTTTTGCAGGACTTGCCGATATAATAATAGCTGAGCCCGGCGCTCTTATCGGTTTTGCCGGTCCAAGAGTTATCGAGAAAACGATTAAAGAAAGACTGCCAGAAGACTTTCAAAATGCGAATTCTCTAAAAGAAGGCGGAATGGTAGATATGATTGTATCAAGGGCCAATCAAAAAGATGTTATTTCCAAAATTCTAGGCATGCTACGGGAGCAATAAATTATGGTCTATGCAATGGATTTTGAAAAACCCTTAGTTGATCTTGAGAACAAGCTTAATGAACTAAAGAGCTTGCAAGGGGCTAAACAAAAAGACGTAGCGGACGAAATAATTTATCTGGAAGATCAATTAGAAAAGCTTAAAGAGCTTATATACTCAGAGTTAACTCCTTGGCAAATTATTCAAATAACGAGGCATCCTTCTCGGCCAAGAACTCTTGATTATCTTAATTATATTTTTAACGATTTTACGGAGCTGCACGGAGATCGTTTGTATCATGATGATCCGGCAATTGTCGGGGGGCTTGCAAGGTTTGATAAAACTTTTGTTATGGTAGTAGGGCACCAAAAAGGAAAGAATGCCAAATCAAATGTACATAGAAACTTTGGCATGCCTCACCCGGAAGGCTATCGTAAAGCGCTAAGACTTTTTAAAATGGCCGAAAAATTTTTTCTACCAGTTATCACTTTTATCGATACACCGGGAGCATATCCGGGTGTCGGAGCGGAAAAAAGAGGGCAATCGCTGGCTATAGCAGAAAACGTAAAAGAACTTAGTATGCTAAATACTGTCGTAATTTCAGTAAATATCGGTGAAGGCGGAAGCGGCGGAGCACTTGCTTTGTCTGTGGGAGATGCTCTAATAATGCTGGAAAATTCATACTACTCGGTAGCTAGCCCGGAAGCTTGTGCTTCTATTTTATGGCACGATGAGACGAAGGCTCCCAAGGCGGCAGAAGAGCTTAATTTAACATCGAAAGACCTCATAAAGTTAGGTATTGTCGATGAAATCGTCACTGAGCCATTAGGTGGTGCTCATCGAGATCCGGACGAAGTCTATTATCACTTGCGAAACACCTTAAAGAAACATATCAATAAGCTTAAAAAATCGAAAATTGAAGATGTAAAAAAGAAAAGGTGGGAAAGAATTAGAGCTTTTGGTAATTTTAG
>JAUUWJ010000169.1 GCA_030589175.1 Actinomycetes bacterium | reverse complement strand
TGAGGTGGATGGGCGGCAAGCAAAAGTCACCACCGGAGGAGCCATCCACTTCGCCTGCGGCTTCCCGATGCATCGGGACCACACATGTAGAGCACGTTAAATACGTGCGAAACCAAATGGGAAGCATAATTGTTTATTGACGAAGCTAAAATACTCGTAAAGGGCGGAAATGGCGGGGCCGGAGCCGTTAGTTATCGAAGAGAAAAACATGTTCCCAGAGGTGGAGTTGATGGAGGAAATGGCGGCTTTGGCGGTAAAGTTGTAATTGAAGTAGACGAGGGCTTAAAGACTCTGCAGGATTTCAAGTATAAGCGTCATTTTAAGGCTGAACGAGGAGCCCACGGCCAAGGAAGACTAAAAAACGGAGCCAACGGAAAAGATATGGTTCTCAAAGTACCTTCCGGCACTCTAATTAAGGATGAAAGGGGCAACCTTATTATTGATTTGACTTCCAAAGGCCAGCAATTTATTGCGGCCGAAGGCGGTCATGGCGGTAAAGGCAACGCTTATTTTGTAAGCGGCAGGCGAAGACTTCCTTCATTTTCACAAAAAGGCGAAATCGGTGAAGGGAGATGGCTTATTTTGGAGCTGAAGCTTCTGGCCGATGTCGGAATTATCGGAATGCCAAATGTAGGCAAATCTACTTTTATAAGTGCTGGCTCAGCAGCAAGACCCAAGATAGCCGATTATCCGTTTACGACCCTGGTTCCGAATCTAGGAACGGTTGAGACCGATAGTTTTACATACGTTGTGGCAGACATTCCCGGATTAATAGAAGGGGCTCATAAAGGAGTCGGGCTTGGAGACGCTTTTTTAAGACATGTAGATAGAGCTGCCTTGTTACTTCATATGGTCGATCTAAGTAGAGAGGATCCGGTATCTGATTTTGAAGCAATCAATAACGAACTGAATAACTACAGCAAAGACTTGGCTAAACGAGAGCATATAGTAGTAGGAAACAAGCTCGATGTTGTTAAAGAAGCAAAATCGAAACTCAAAAGTGTTTCTGATTATTTTAAAAAGAAGAAAATTTCTTTTTATCCTGTTTCAGCTGTTACCGGAAAAGGTTTGAAAATTCTTTTGCTAGAATTAGGTGAAGAAGTAAAGAAGGTCAGATCAAAGGAAGAGGTAGTAGAAGAAGAAAAAGCAGTGACCTATCGTCTGGCGGGTCAAAAATTAAGCGATTTTGAAATTATAAAAGAGCAGGCTAATGTTTTCAAAGTTGAGGGCAAAGGAATTGAACGTTTGGTTATGATGACAGATTTAGAAAATGAAGAAGCGCTTGACTACCTACACGAAAAATTCAAAGCTATTAAGCTGGAAAAACAGCTTGAGACGGCGGGAGCCAAAAAAAGCAGTCTAATTAAAATAGGCTCATACGAATTTCATATAGGCTAAGCAAAGAAAACCTTAAGAGCTCTGATAAATCAATATCTTTACAAAAAAGAAGTCCTACTCTTTCAACCTTTCAAAAAGGCTGGTCTTGCCCTAAAATAGTGGTATGTTACGCAAGGATTTGATAAATAAAGTAAAGAGAATAGTCGTAAAAGTCGGTACAAATTTGATTACAACAGAGCGGGGCCGTATAGATGATGCCAAAATCACTAATGTTGTAAATCAATTAAGCGATATCTACAAGCAAAAATACGAAGTGCTTCTAGTATCTTCAGGCGCTATTGCTTCAGGCATTGAAGCGCTAGGTTTGAAAACAATCCCTAACTCTATACCTGAGCTTCAGGCTTCGGCTTCTGTCGGTCAAGGACAACTGGTTCATAAATACTCCGAACTATTTAAACAAAAAGATATTAACGTCGGCCAAGTATTGCTAACCCAACATGATGCAATGCATCGCCAGCAATATGTAAACGCAAAAAATACGCTAAACAAGCTCTTAGAATTAAATATCATTCCAATAATAAATGAGAATGACAGCACAGCCGTAGATGAGATTAAATTCGGCGACAATGATACTCTGGCTGCGTTGGTTGCTAATATTTCAGAAGCGGACTTACTTGTTATCTTATCCGACATTGATGGTTTATACAGTAAAGATCCAAAGTCAAACGTTGCTCACTTTATATCCGTCGTTGAAAAGATAGATAAGGATATTGAAGCAGGCGCAAGTGTCTCCTCTACCATGTTTGGCAGGGGAGGCATGGAAACAAAAATAAGAGCGGCAAAGATGGCTACGGCTGGCTCCACTGGAGTTATTATAGCTAATGGCAATAAAGCAGACATATTATCTCAAATAATGAAAGGGGAGCAGGTAGGTACGTTTTTCAAGCCAAGCCAAAAAAAGATAAGTGCGAGAAAGATATGGATCCTTAACCAAAGAGTCAAGGGAGCAATTTTGATTGATGTTGGAGCCGGAGGAGCAATTATCAAAGGCGGAAAAAGCTTGCTGGCAGCGGGAGTATTGGATGCAGAAAAAAGTTTTGATATTGGTGATGTTATTGACGTTAACCTGGTAGGTAACGATGGTCCGATTGCCAAAGGAATTACTAACTATTCCAGTCAGGAGATTAAGCTGATTGCTGGAAAAAAGCATGAAGAAATTGTAAAGTTGTTAAACGGTGAAGCTTCGCAAGAAGTAATTCACCGTAATGATATGGTGGTATTGGAGAACTGATGAGTGTTACGACAAAGGACACTTTAAAAAACTTAGGGGCGCGTGCTAGAGAAGCAGCCAGAAAGCTTAGTGCTGTTAGTACACAGACAAAAAACACTGCACTCCTAAAGATGGCCGAAGCTCTAAAAGAGGAAAAAGAACTGATTTTAGAAGCTAATGCTAAAGATATGCAAGCGGCAAAAGAGGTGGGAGCAACGGGTGCGTTGCTTGACCGGCTTCTACTTAATGCAGACAGAGTTAACGAGATGGCAACATCTTTGGAGGAGATTGCTGCGCTAGAAGACCCCGTTGGAAAAGAAGTTCAAAA
>JAUUWJ010000184.1 GCA_030589175.1 Actinomycetes bacterium | reverse complement strand
ACAATAAAGACTAAATCAACTGATAGAGCGGGCAATGAAAGTACTCTTTCTTCTCAGACGATTAATGTTGATAATTACCGGCCCAGAACGTATGCAAAAAAAGCGAAAGCGAGAAGAGTTAGCAGAAAAAAAGCTCCTCGCTATTTACGCTTATATAGATTATATAGAAGTAAACGATTAATAACCCGTGATAAGAAAACTAGAAAACTATATAAGCAGCAATCCAGTAAATACTTGCGAGCATATCGCGATGCAAGAAGAAATATAGCAACCGTTAAAATCAAATGGAAAGTAGTCGATCCTTACACCGGCAAAAAAGCCAAAGTTAATCTCAGGATCCAGAAAAGGCTTAAATCAAAGTCGCGCGCTAAGAAAAAAGCTCGTTACAAGAAGCTTTATTTGAAGAATTGGAAATTGTATAGAAAAAGTAGAAACAAGAAACTTAAAAGGCGCTACAAAAGACGATACAGAAAATATAAAAAAGCTTATAGGAAAGTAAAGGTCTATGGTTACAAGACGGTAAAGCAAGCAAATTATGGACTGACTACGATTAACAGATGGCGTACGTATAAATTCAAAATGAGAAGCAAAGGCAAATACAGATTTATCGTAAAAGCAAAGGATAGAGCAGGCAATACTCAAAAAAACACGGCAGTTGCTTCAATAACAGTCAAATAGGTTCCGCTGCAAAAAACAAGCCATCGAAAAAGGGTCGGCTCTAAAAAGAGCCGACCCTTACTACTTAAGTTCTTTTAAATAGCCAGTATCAAGCTAAAAATAAAAAAGCTGCTCAAAATATTCTAAATAAAGGCAATCAAAGTTTCTGCTAAGAAACACTTCTTATTTGAGTTTCCCTTTTTAAGACAACTATTGTCAAACTATTAATAATATAGTATTGTAAACTTGCCCATTGACTTGCGATTGCTTTTGAGGGAAGGAGAACTATTGGAAGACTTAAGCCCTGAGTCGGTGCTCGAGTTATTACCAATGTGTTTTGAAGTAATGCTTCCTAAAGTTGACAAAGGATTGCGGAGTGATTATGCATTAAGAACAATTACAAAATTAATTGAAGAAACAGCTTCTGAGATGAGTGATGTCGAAACGAAGGACTTCATTGACCAAGTTGTAGAGAAGATAAATATTTATTATAGGACGTCTATTATGTAGTAATACAAAAAGTATTTGGATATGGAGATAAAAGCTTCCGAAGCTAAACTAGATAGCACAAAAGCAATAACCGAATTGGCAAAGTTATTTATTGATTTAAAGGAGTGAAGGGAACGATTACAGATAAGGATATTGAAAACTTCGGAAAGAAAGCGGAGTAACTTACGGACAAGGGTGAAAATTAGAGAGCGAAGTAGAAGAACTATTCGAAAAAGCTAAAAAATATTATGAAGAACAAGATCTAGGATAATTTCTCGTTGATTTGATCAATTGCGTAAAAGAAGCCCTGCGACAGAGTAGGATAAGCTGAAACCGAATCCGCAATTTTATCTAGCTCTACACCAGACTTCATTATTGCACTTGCAATATGAATAAGGTTACCTGCTTCGTCACCGACAATATGAGCGCCAAGTAGTTTTTTTGTCGAAGCATCAGCGATTAACTTAATTATTCCTTGTTTTTGTCTATCAATTTGTGCTCTGGCAATACCTGCATAAGGGTAGGAAGTACTTACAATTTCACTACGATTGGCCGCTTGCTCTTCAGTCTCTCCAACACTGGCGACTTGGGGGTGGCTAAACATAACTCTGGGAATTATCCGGTAGTCGGTGGCTTTTTTTGCTCCGTACATATTTTTGGCAGCCAGCCATCCTTCATAGACGGCAACGTGTTCCAGTTGCAGAGAAGGAATAGCATCGCCTGCTGCATAAATTGAGGGTATGTTTGTTTGTAGAAAATCATTGACTTCTATGCCGTGCCGGCCGTATTTTATTCCGGCGGCATCAAGGTCTAAATCATCCAGACTTGGGATCCTTCCTGTAGCAATCAATATTTTTTCACCTTCAAAGTTCAATTTATTACCGTTTTGCTCAGCCTCGAGACTGATTTGTTTGTTATCATCGTCAACTTTTAATACTTTTGTGCTGACTGCTAAGTTTATACCTTGCTCAGTTAGAGATTCAGCTAGGACTTGAGATATATCCGCATCTTCGTTAGGAGCGATTCTATCGGCTGCTTCTATTACGGTCGTTTTAACATTGAAGGCTTTGAAAAAACTATCCAGCTCCAGTCCGATATAAGCACCGCCTATTATCAAGATTGATTTTGGAAGTTTTTCAAGCTCAAGAGCGCTTGTACTTGTTAGGTAAGGAGTATTAGAAATACCCTCGATAGGCGGAATAAAAGGCTTGGCACCGGCACATATTAAAATATTTTCCGCTCTAATAATTTTGCCATTTATCGATACCGAGTTTACATCTTTAAAGCGAGCGGTTCCCTCTATGATTTTGATGCCGGATTGCTCAATAATGTGAGTGCCCGACTGTCTCATTGCTTTAACAATCCGGCTTTTACGCTCCTTTACCGGGTTAAAGTCGGGAAATGAGGTGTCATTAAAGAGAGCATTTTTTCTTGCCTCAATTGTATTTCTTATAAGTTCGGCATCGTGAAGATATGATTTGGAAGGAACACAGCCAACGTTAGTACAAGTG
>JAUUWJ010000108.1 GCA_030589175.1 Actinomycetes bacterium | reverse complement strand
CCAATAACCATATTATTAATCAGACTTCTTACAAGTCCGTGTAAAGATCTATCTTCCGGTAAATCCGATGCCCTTTGAACAATTAACTGCGCGTCTTTTTGTTCAACTTTTATTCGATTGGGAATTTCTCGGCTAAGTTCGCCCTTCGGCCCTTTTACCGTTATTTTCGTGTTTTCAATTCTAGCTTCTACACCAGTTGGAATAACAACTGGTTCTTTTCCTACTCTACTCATTTGCCTCACTTTGTTCGGCTGCAGATAGCTGACTGCTTATAGCTGATAGTGCTTTTGAGTGTTTTGCCAAGATTTCTCTTGTTACTATCTGCTATAGCCATCTGTTATCGGCTAGCTTCCCCATTCACCATGTGCCATCTGCCATCAGCGGTGACTCAGCCACCTCTTTACCAGACGTATGCTATTACTTCACCACCGATATTTTTTTCTCTTGCTTCCTTGTCGCTTAGCATCCCTTTTGAAGTAGAAACTATAGCTACGCCTAATCCGCCAAGAACCGGTTTTATCTTTTCGCTCTTGGCATAAACTCGCAGTCCGGGCTTACTTATCCTTTTCAATCCGGTAATAGCCCGTTGGCCGTCGACATACTTCAAATTGACTTTTATCATTTCAAATTTTCCTGCAGACTCTACGCTATAGTCATTAATGTAACCTTGCTCTTTTAAAACGCGGCCTATTTGCAGGTTAGGCTTAGAAAAAGGAATCTCGACCTCTCCTTGATGGATCTGATTTGAATTCCTTATCCTTGTTAACATATCAGCAATTGTATCTGTAACCATTAAACCTCACTTAACTTCGTTATTCATTGTTCGTTGTTCGTTATTTTCTAACAACTAAGTTCCAACAACCAGCAACCAGCTTACCAACTAGCTTTCTTAAGCCCGGGGATTTGACCCTCATGGGCAAGCTCCCTTAGACAAATTCTACAAATTCCGAATTCCCGGAAATATCCACGCGTCCTGCCACAACGAACGCACCGGTTGTACTTCCTTGTTTTGTATTTAGGTTTTCTCTTTTGTTTTGCTATCCAACTTTTCTTTGGCATTAAATACCTCTTCTAAATTATTTTTTGCTCTTAAAAGGAAACTTCATCTTCTCAAGCAAAGCTTCCGAAAGATCTTTGTCATCTGTGCTAGTAACAAAAGTTATATCCATGCCTCTGATCTTGTCAACTTTATCATAATCTACTTCCGGGAAAATCAGCTGCTCCTCGATACCGATGCTATAATTTCCGAACTTATCAAAGGATTTTCTCGAAAAACCTCTGAAGTCCCTCATTCTCGGAATAGCCAGCGTTATTAGCCGATCAGTAAACTCATACATCCTCTCACCGCGTAAAGTTACTTTTAATCCAACCGGCTGGCCAACTCTTATTTTAAAACCAGCAATAGATTTTTTGGCCTTTGTTACTATTGGTTTTTGCCCGGTTATCAAACTGAGCTCATTTTGAGCAGTTTCCAGTGATTTTGGCTCCTGGCTGGCCTCACCCATTCCGATATTAACAATTACTTTTTCTATATAAGGCACTTGCAGCCGGTTATTAAAACCAAAGTCCTTCATGATAGCCGGCACCACTTCGTCTTCGTAATATTTCTTAAATCTCGACTTTTCTCTTTTATTTTTTAATTGAGCATTTGTTGACATTATTTTTTACCTATCTCGGCCTCACAGCGTAAGCAAACTCTTGATTTCTTACCTGCCTTATCTATTCTATGACCAACTCTTGTCGGCTTAGAGCAACTCGGACAAATCACCATAACATTAGAAATATGGATGGGCGCCTCCTTTTGAATAATCCCGCCCTTAGGGCTATCCTTGGTCGGCTTTGTGTGTTTCTTTACAATATTTACGCCTTCCACAATTACTTGTCGCTTTTTTGGCAAAACTTTTAATACCTTTCCTTTTTTGCCTTTATCTTTTCCGCTTGTAGTAGAAACTCTGTCGCCTTTTTTTATTTTTAAAGTCATTGCTTCACCTAAATTCTTAATTTTAAATTTTTCACAGTACTTCCGGTGCCAGAGAAATTATTTTCATATAATTCTTCTCTCGCAACTCTCTAGCTACTGGACCAAAAACTCGTGTTCCTTGAGGATTATTCCCCTCGGTTATTATTACAGCCGCATTATCATCAAAGCGAATGTAAGAACCATCTTGCCTTCTAAAAGGTTGTTTAACGCGTACAACAACAGCTCTTACAACGTCGCCTTTACTTACCACACCACCCGGAACAGCATCTTTTACACTGGCAACTATAAGGTCACCAACGGTTGCATTCTTTTTCGAGCTTCCTAATACTTTGATTGCCATAACCTCTTTTGCTCCGGTATTATCAGCAATTTTTAATCTACTTTGTTGCTGGATCATAGTAACTCCTATTGGTTACCGTGAATCGTATTTCGTATTAGGTATTTCGCGGTTGTTTGGCCAATTAACACACGAATTCACGAACGCCGAACTACGAACTACGTCTTTTCTCATTTTGCTTTTTCAATTATCTTTACCAAACGCCATCTTTTTGTTTTGCTTAACGGCCTTGTTTCCATGATTTCGACTGTGTCACCAATATTTACTTCATTTTTTTCATCATGGACTTTATATTTACGAGTTCTCTTGCTAGTTCTTGGATACAAAGGATGGCGCTTTATTCCTTCAACAGATACTACTGCAGTTTTATCCATATGATTGCTTACAACTTTTCCCGTTTTCTTTTTGCGCCCGGCTCTTTCTGTCATTTGGCTGGCCTCGCTTTCTTGCTTTTGACTTGAGCAGACTTAGTACCTTTTGCCGACTTGTTTGTATGCTTCTTTACGGTTTTAGCCTTAGCTTCTACCTCTTTTTTTTCTTTTTTTGGTGTTTCTTTAGCCTTACTGGCACTTGCTGCTTTTTCCTTCTTAACTTCTTTTACTTTCTTCTCTTCAGCAGGCTTGCTCTTCTTCTCAAGAATGCGTTTTTCTTCGGGACTCAACTTTTGCTCTTCTTTTATTGTAAAAATTCTGGCAATATCACGACGCAATTCTGTTAATCGATGCATATTCTCTAACTGCCCTGCAGCTGATTGAAAACGCAAATTAAAAAGCTCTTTCTTTGTATCTATTAACTTCCGATCGAGCTCTCGTTCCGTCATATCTCTTAACTTAGCTGCTTTCATAAAACCTCCGGTTGTAAGATAACTAGCCAGTAGGGGTTTGAGGTCCAGGAACCCCTAGTAATAACCTTTTTATTAATTATTTTCCTAATCATTTGATCCCCGCCTGCCTAGGCCAATTGCCCGTTAGGCATTGGCGGGCAGGTCTGACTTCTAACAATCTAGTTATTCCTCCCGCTTTACAAAACGACTCTTTACAGACAATTTGTGGGCTGCCAACCGCATTGCTTCTCGTGCTAAACGTTCTGATACGCCGCCTAACTCAAAAAGAACCTTCCCCGGCTTTACAACCGAGACCCAGAATTCAGGATTGCCTTTGCCGCTACCCATACGGGTTTCCGCCGGTTTTTGAGTCACCGGCTTATCGGGAAAGATGTTAATCCATACTTTTCCGCCACGCCTAATATGTCTCGTAATCGCAATTCGAGCCGCCTCTATTTGCCTGTTGGAAACCCATCCGGGCTCTAACGCCTGTAGGCCAAAATCACCAAAGTGAACTTGGGTGCCGCCTTTGGCTTCGCCCTTCATTCTTCCTCTATGTTCTTTACGATGCTTCGTTTTCTTTGGTATTAGAACCATAAAAGCGGATTGTAGACTGTAGATTGTTGACCCTAGCTCAATCCATTAACTACTTCTCCGTCACCTCTTTTTTCTTTACGTTTTTATCTATATCTCTTTTTTTCACTTTTGATTCTTTACTTTTTTTCTGAGATTTAACTTTGGCCTTGTCCTCACTTTTTGTCTTTTCTACTTTTATTCTTGCTTTTGTCTCTTTATCCTCCACTGCCAACTGTTCACTATCTACCGTCTGCTCCTTTC
>JAUUWJ010000092.1 GCA_030589175.1 Actinomycetes bacterium | reverse complement strand
GCAATAATAACCATTAGTGTAATTCCTAAGTTGCGGATTACCTTTTCATTCATATTTTTGTCCTTCGTCCATCGTAAATCGAAAACCCAACTAAACTTTTTGAAGCATCTAACTACTAATTACATCCATCATTAAAATTCTAAATCCTAATATCGAAATCCTAAATAAATTCTAAATTCTAATATCTAATGTTCTAAACTGTTTTGGATTTATTATTTTGATATTCGATATTGTTTAGTATTTAGAATTTAGTGCTTAGAATTTTTACTTCCTAGTCAACTGGCTCCTAGTAATCAACATCTAACTAATATATACTTCTTGGCTCAACTTGCGCCTTCTGTTCATCCGCCAAAGTCCAAAGGCAACAAGAATTACAACTAATCCGACCATATTAAAATAGCGGACAAAATTCTTAACGGCGGTACTGGAGAATCTTAGCTGACGCGGTTGAGCATTTTTCGAGCGAATCCCTATTAGCAGTTCGTCTTGGCTCAACCAATCAATACTGTTGAGCACTAAACTTGATACCTGGGGATTTAGCTGTCCCGATTGCTGATCTGCTGCAAACTGATCCGTTAGAAAATCAGAGTCGCCCAAAACTATTAATCTTCCTTTGGAACTTTTTCCTACTTTCCGTAAAGCGTAGCCCAGAGTATAACGTTTCAAATTTTTCTCGCTTATCGATTTATTCTCAGGATCGGGTGAGATGTTAAAATTGCTTGTCTGGCGCCCCGCGTATTCACTTGTCTGCATCAGGGCCTCAGCTTTTGCCTTGCCCAGCTTTCCTTTTATAAGCGTTAGAGAGCTTGCCCAGGGAAAAGTAATCTCTTTAAGCCTGCTGGTAACTATATGTTTTGGATTAGCAACTAGCTTTGGAAAAAAAGGATAAGGAATGATGTAGCTCATGCCTCCTCCGCCTTGCATCGGTATTTGCTGGTTCGACTTCACGTCGTAGACGATATCCTTATTTACCTTGACACCAAACTCCTCAGAAAAATCGGAAAAACTATCTTTGTTAGGATTTGCCATACCGTATTGGGCATTTACCTCAAGCATATCTATTAATAAAAAAACACTTTTGCCCTCTTCTATAAATTTTTCTAAAGCCGCTTTTTCTTTTTTATCAAATTTTTTCTTGGGGCCGGCAACTATGGCAAGATCTGCACCCTTAAGTTTTTTGCCTAAGTCTTTCTTGGTAGCACTTTCTACTTCGTATTGTTCCGAGAGCGCTTTATTTAATGCTTGGAGGTCTTTGCTCAAATCCTTCTCATCATGGCCGCTCGTAAAAACAATCTTGTGAGTTTCATCTTTAGAAATATTCCTGATAAGGCTGGTTATCTTGTATTCCAAATCACTTGTATTGTCTACAAAAGGAATTACTTCTTTTTGGTCGCCAAAACTTAGAGCGATGCCAAGGTAGCCTTCTTTTACTTTAAACTCATCAGCGCCTATGACGTTAAACTGGACCGGTTGAACTCCCTCTTGCTGAGCTTCCTCAGCCGCTGCCTCGTTTGAGTCGGGAAATTTCTGCACCAGTTGGAGCTTGCCTCTAGATGCGTTTTTGTAATCTTGAAGAGCGTCTTTTACATCTCTATAAAGTAAAGCGGCTTGCGCCGGAAGTTCTTTCGAAGCGTAAAATTTTATCGTTATTACATCATCTAGTTCTCTTAATACTTTTACCGTACCTTTTGAAAGCGAATAAAGTTTATGCTCGGTAAAATCGAATCTAAAAGAGATAAAAGAGCCAAACAAATTAATCAGGATGGCAATAGCGACCATTAAAGCTATGCCGATTCTAAGCGACTGATATTTCTTTGCTTTTCGATTCAGCTTGCGAGCCATGAAAACCAAATAAGTAATACTTAAGAAAACAAATCCCACTGAAAAGAAATAGACTATATCTCTTAAATCGATGACGCCTCTGGTTATGTTCTGGAAATGACGCAAAATGCTAAGTTCGGCAAAAACATCGTTTATAGGGTACGGAAGACCCATAATAACAACATCAAGACCGATAATTATTAAAGCAAAAGAAGCAAATAATGCAATTATAAAAGAGATGGTCTGGTTTTTGGTGAGCGTCGAGCTTAGAATTCCAACCGCTACCATTGCGCCGCCCAAGAAAATCGCTCCGACATATTGAGCAAAAACTGTTCCGTAATCCAGGCGTCCTCCCAAGCTTAAAGTCATCGGAATAAAAATAGTCAGGCCAACGGCAATAGAAATAAAAAGCCAATTTCCTAAGAATTTGCCGAGCAAAAACTCGATTTCACTAATCGGCTGGGCAAGAACGATTTCAAGTGTTCCCTCATCTTGCTCTGCTGCAATCGACTTCATGGTCGCAGCCGGAACCAGAAAAAGGAAGAACCAGGGCAGCAGTTCAAAAAACGGCCTGATGGATGCTTCTTGGCTCAAAAAAGCGGTCCGGAAAAAGAAAAAGTTTGAAAGGCCCAAAAAGACAGCCAGTAATATATAGCCAAGCGGGTGGTTAAAATAAGCGCCCAGTTCCTTTTTTACTATTGCCCAAATATTCGTTAATTTCATATCAATTAGTAAGGTCTCTAAAAATATCTTCCAAGCTGACTTCTTCTTGATGGAGCTCGAAAAGTGTCCATCCTTATTTTGCCGCCAGTTCAAATACAACCGGTCTTACCTCGGTACCTCTTGGAACGGAGAGTACCTCCTTTTGGCGTCCGGTAGGTAAGTCCGTTAGCGATTCAACTTTGGCAATGTTCGCTAACTTTTGCCTGACATTTTTACCCTCCAATTCGACAAAGACTTTTTTAGCTCCCTTTGCCTGGCTGGTTAAATTTTCTATTGAGTCATCAGCTATCAATTTTCCTTTGTTGATGATAACAGCCCGGTTACATGTTGCTTTTGCTTCCTGCATAACATGCGTACTCAAAATTACCGTCCTTTGTTTTCCAACACGCTTACTGAGCTCCCTGATTTCAACGCGCTGGTTTGGATCGAGGCCTTCTGTCGGCTCATCCATGATTAATATCTGAGGCTGGTGAAGTATCGCTTGAGCTAATCCCACTCTCTGCTGATAGCCCTTGGAAAGCTCGCCGATCGTTTTGTAGAAAACGTCCTTAATGCCGGTCTCGTCGACAACTCTATTAAAAGCTTTTTTACGGTCTTCTTCGAATAGTTCCCGCAAGTCGGCAATAAAGTTTAGGTATTCACTTACTAGCATTTCTTGATAAATCGGATTGTTTTCAGGAAGGTAGCCGATTTTTCTTTTTATTCCGACATCACTTTCAACTGAGTCGATGCCATCAATTGTAATCCGGCCCTCATCAGGTGCATAAACATTAGTTATCATGCGCATTGTCGTTGTCTTGCCCGCACCGTTAGGTCCGAGAAAACCGACAATTTCTCCTTTGCCGATATCCAAAGAGAGCTTACTTACTGCTTTTGTATCATAAAAACTTTTACTTACTTCTTTTAATGAAATCATAGTTAAAAAGAGAGCTTCTTGCGCTACTATGTTAAACTAACAAAGCTCGCCGGGCAATACCTGGCCCAAGATGAGTGAGCTAGAAACCTAAGAATCTCGACGGCCTCTATATCCTGAAAATCCAATGAGCCCGATAAGCATCATTATTAAGAAAAGCGAAAGAATTGCGCTTGTGTGGATAAAAATCGGCTTAAGGTAGATAATCTTAGCTTGTCCTTGGGCAAAAACAGATATAGGTGAAATCAGAGTAGTTACTGATAAAAAACTAAATAGTAGAAATAATTTATTTGAGATCTTGCTTACACTGCTATTCACAGGCTAAAACTAGCACAGCAAATACTTGAAGTCAAAAGTAACTGACTCATTAATACTGCAGTTCAACCGGGCTATTCTTCAGTTACTAAGTAGACTACATCTCCCTCGCGAGCATGATCTTTTGAGTTGATTCCTACGACATCGCCCTTGCCGGCGTCTTCAATCGCCTCGTGTTCCGATTGCATGGAATCAACGGCCTGTTCCCAATCGCTCGTGTGGCCTTTGAAATGGATGCGGTCCCCAATTTTGAGTTTGCCGGATAGCTTAATAATGGCAATGCCAATCTTTCCAAAATAGTGAGTGACCTTACCTATTTCTTGTTCCACTAAGCCCTCCTTTTTCTATCCATAAGACTAACAAAGTAGGGATTTCTTTACCAGCCTAAGGTTTATCCCTCTCCCAAAACTTCACAAATCTTTTTAGCGTTGCCGGTAGATATGACGAAGGTGCGGCCTTTTGTTTCAACTCGTATGCCCTTACTTCCTTTACTTGTCCAGGCAAATGTCTTGTCGAACCCGGGCCGAATACCCCAACCAAAATATGTTTTCCAGGAAAAAGTTGTCGGCT
>JAUUWJ010000236.1 GCA_030589175.1 Actinomycetes bacterium | reverse complement strand
ATAAGCTTCTTTTCTTTTAATTCTTTTACCGTATCACTTAGCCATATGGAAAGAGAGGCCCCGTCCGTCATAATGTAAGCTATATTTATATGCGGATTTAAGTGTTTTGCATTTGCTACTGATGCTGCTAACTGGCTGTGCAGGCTACCTATAATTATCGGCATTCCCTCAATTGATAATTTATCCGATAAAACTTTGTGATATTCGGACTCCTGGCTTTCAACCGCCAAAGTTGAAAACTGTAAAGGAGTGTAGCGCAGCTTCATAATATGGCCATCGGGTGAACCCTTTTTGTTTTCTGCATCCAGATTATAAAGGACAAAGTGATAACCGCCTGAACCCAGCTCTAGATCAACTGCCGTTGTATTGACCACAACCGTATCCTCTTCCTTTATTTCCGGCGTGAATTGAGTATAAGCAATAGCCAAGCTTCCATCTTCAAGCTCAAGTTCCATCTTTTGCCCGCTGGCATTTATTATTTTTTTGACCTTTAATTCTTTTACGTTATACATAAATTGAAAATCCGTTGTTCGTTGTTCGAGCTTGTGACACTTTTAACTTTTAACTTTTAACTCTTTTCGTTGCCACATCGACTATTTTTAGAGCAAGCTCGGCTGATTTTACAAATTCTTCTTTTTCTATATACTCTTCTTTTGAATGAGCCTTTCGCGCTCCCATGCTCAGCGTTAAAGTTTTAATTCCTTTTGAGTTAAAAACATTGCTATCGCTACCGCCGCCGCTAATCGTATAAACCGGCTCAATGCCGAGTTCAGCCATAGCACTTTTCGCGATGATTGTAACCTCTTCGTCTTTTTCCAGGCGAAAGCCGACAAAGCTTATTTTTCGCTCAATATCAACTTTAGCAGAAGTCTTACTTGCCGCTTTCTTTGCTGACTCCTCGATCTTCACGATGGTCTTTTCAAGTTTTTCCGGATTATGGCTTCTTACCTCAGCGCTAAAGTTTGCTTTCTCAGCCACAATGTTCGTAGCTTTGCCGCCCTCAATAGTTCCAAGATTAGCAGTCGTTTCCTCATCCAGCCTTCCTTGCGGAAAATCAGCAGCTGCCTTGCAAGCTGCATATATAGCATTTATGCCTTCCTCCGGCTCAACTCCGGCATGAACCGCCTTGCCCTTGAAATTCACGTCAATTATTTCCTGAGTGGGTGCTTGCATAACAGCCTCTCCGGCTTTTCCCCCACCGTCAAAACAAAAGGCTAACTTGGAATTTATCTTAGGATAATCGAGCGCATTCGCGCCAAACAAACCTATCTCTTCTGATACTGTAAAGATTATCTCTATCGGTAAGTGTTCAATATCTTTCTCTTTTATGACTTCGATCATTTCCAATATTACGGCTATACCAGCTTTATCGTCAGCTCCTAAAATAGAGTTTCCGGAGGTCTTTATCGTTTTATCATCCTCAATGACCTTCAATTGCTCGGTTGGTTCGATTGTATCCATGTGAGCATTGAACATCACAGATTGCCCTGCCCCCCCGTTTCCCTTGATTCTGACAATTAAGTTACCGGTATTAGCACCGGTTATCTTTTCCGTATTATCACTTTTTGTTTCAATGTTTAAGCCAGACAGACGCCGGGCAATATAGAGAGAAACAGCTTCTTCCTTTCGGCTAGGGCTGCTAATCTCTGCTAAATCATGAAAAGTTTTGAAAAGTCTTTCTTTATTTATCATTTTGAAAAGTTTGCTTCGCTGGTTATTCAGTATATATAAAGCGGGTGCTAATAAAAAGATTTGTCTTTGCGCTTAAGCTTCAGAGGCGCTAAGCATCTTATCTTTGCTTTTTTTAGTGTCTTTTTTTCCAAACTCTATTGATGCCTCAACAAAACCCTCAAACAAAGGATGAGGCCGTATCGGGCGAGAATTAAATTCCGGATGAAACTGTACGGCAACAAAGTACGGGTGATCTTTAAGTTCGACGATTTCGACTA
>JAUUWJ010000079.1 GCA_030589175.1 Actinomycetes bacterium | reverse complement strand
TGGCAATGGCAATGGCAATGGCAATGGCAAATATTACAAGTTATTTGGCTATGCAAACGGCACTATCAAAATAAATGGTAATCAATATAAAGTTCCGGACTTCAAAGGAAAGTTCAAATTATTAGCCAGCGATTATCATCTGGGCAAGCCGGAAGCTTTAAATACGGCGATAGAAAGTTCAAACGGTCGCGGAGATTTACTTGTTACTGTCGATAGCGATGTAGTCTTATCGCCGGAGACATTAAAAGAGACGGCCAAAGCTTTTATTGGTAAGCCAAAAATGGGAGCAGCAACCGGTAACATTGAAATATCTTGGCAGAACATGGTCGAGACCGATGAGGAAGGAAATCCAATTCTTGATAAAGAAGGCCACATTGTCAATCGCAAACTGAAATTTTGGGAAAACCTCTTGGCCAAGTGCCAGTTTCTTGAATACTTAGATTCATTCCGCCTAGGCCGTGAGTTTCAAAGCAGAGTGCACTCTACTTATATATTAGCCGGTGCTTATTCAGCATTTAGAAAAGATGTTCTAAAAAAGATTTTTTACCGCAATACTACTCTTACCGAAGATTTTGACTTAACTGTAGATATACACCGTTTAGGCAATTATATTGGCTACGTTCCAAATGCCAAAGCTTACTTGGAGCCGGTAACGGACTGGGACCATCTGTATTCGCAACGAGTACGCTGGCACCGCGGCCAGATGGAAGTGTGTGGGCTGCATAAGGAAATGATTGGCAACCGCTCTTACGGAAGAATGGGCTGGATGGGTTTTCCGCAAATGCTTTTAGGCGATCACACCCTATCTTTCCCCCGCCTTATCTGGACTCCGCTCATACTGTTTTTCGGCCTTTTCGGCTACCCGTTTCAGACGATATCTATGGCCTTAATGTTCATGTATCTTTTCTATGTCGGAATTACTTTAATACAAACCGGCTGTGCTTACCTTTATGTAGACGAAGAATCAAAGAAGCATGTCGAGGACCTTTTCTTCTTATGCTTTATTATGCCTTGCTACCGCCTAGCTATTTTCTATTTTAGGATGAGTGGATACCTTCTAGTTTTGAAAGAGCCGCCTAGGTGGAAGGTGAGCGGCCCGATAAACGGCTTTAAAAACGGCATTAATGGCTTTAAAAACGGAGTTAACGGCTACAAAAACGGCAATGGTAATGGCAAACATAAAAATGGCAAAAACGGCGTAAAAAATGGTATTTCAAACGGTGTAAATGGCGTTAGAAATGGCGTTGGAATTTTAAAGCACGGTTTAGCCGGTTTCTTCAGCACCCTAGAGAAAAGCTTACATCGGAAAAAACACATATATTATAATAACGGTGTTAGCCACAAAGACGGTTTAAGAAAAAAGGATAAGCCGGATGCAGCTGTTTCCTCTGCATACAGCAAGCAGTTGACTGAGGAAAAGTCTAACGGAGATTATGATCCTCGAAAAGCTTTTCCCAGAAAAAAACCACCGGTTACCCCTTATGATATAGTGCTTAGTCCTAGAAGTGTCGAGGCTTCCGTCTCAGAAGCTTATTATTACCTGAACAAAAAACGCTTCCACGATTCCATGGCTCCATATAGCGAGGTTGTCGAGTACATAGACAGCACTCCGGATTTATCTTTGCTGCATCTTGAAACGGCTAAAAGCTTGTTTCTAGCTGGCCGATTTGACGAGGCCTGGCCTAAGCTTAAACACGCTGAGATATTGACAAACGATGACCGAATAAGAGATGAAATCAAAGAAATCTATAAAAGATTCCCTGAAAAATACCGCCTGACTGATATTAAAACCTTGATTCAAACAGCTTATAGCGACCTAGAAAAAGGGCTAGTTATCCAAGCAAGGGATTGCTTTCGAAAAGCTATTGAACTGAGTACTAAAGCTTCTGATATTGCAACTCTAAGATTGGAGATTGCTAAAACTTATTATTTGTCAGGCAAAGAAAAGGAAGCTTTTCGAGATTTTAATGACGCTTATCTCATAATGAAAGAATTGGTAAAAGACGAGTCCGTTTTAGAGGCCTCGAAAGATATTTTCTCCAAAGAAGAAACAAAGATTGAAGATCTAATTACAGAGGGCAACAAAACATTTGATAACAAAAAATATGTTGAAGCAAGAGGTTATTTTGTTAACGCTCTTTTAAAGGCTGAAAGTCGTGACCAATTTAAGACCCTCGAACTAGCTATCGCCAAAACTTACTTTGCTAATAATAGATATGAAAAGACGAAAGAGTATCTGAATCGGGTTAAAATCTTAGCCCCCGAAGTAGTTTCCGACCCCGCTTTTTGTCATATGCAAAAAACTATGCCTGCTAAGTACCAAGACCCCAGCTATGAGAACTTGATTAATAAAGCCTACGATAGTCTTAAGGACGGAGAATACGCTAAAGCCAGGAGTTTCTTCAGAATGAGTCTGGAAAAAGCCGAGGATCTCAAAAGCTTACTAACAGGTTATCTGGAGTTAGGCCGTCTCTTTTATTATAGCGGACAAAAGCGCAAGGCCAGGCTTAATCTTAACAATGCTTTAATTTTAGCTCGTTTTACCAAAAACGCCGGGCTAGCAAAACAAATAGAAGAGCTTCTCGAAGAGCTCCCTCAATATTACAAAAAAGATGCTCTAATTAGTGTGACTAAAGAAAGCCACGATTATATAGACAAGGGTCAACTAGCCAAAGCCAGGACTTCTATTAAGAAAGGTTTCGCTTTAGCAAATGATGTAAAAGATCTCGTTGTTCTGCGGATAGAACTCGGTAAAGCCTATGGTTACGCTAAACGCTTTAAGAAAGCGGTAAAAGAGCTTGAAGAAGCCTTAATTATGGCCTCACAGGCCGGTGAAAAAGATCTTGAGTTGGAAATTAATTCGTTGCTTGAGCAATTTCCATCTAATGGATATCTTAGTTATCGTACTGTTCTTAAAAAAGGCTATCGCTTTTTAGCTAACAAAGAATACAAAAAAGCTTTGAAGGCTTTTAAAGAGAGTTTGGACTTGGCCAAGGACAAGTATCAACTGCTCAGAAGTCATGTAGAAATAGGCCGCACTAGTGCTCATATGAAAAGATACGATGAAGCCATATATAAATTTAAATACGCACTAAATTTGAGCCGGATATTAAATATAAATGGTAAGCACCGAAAAGAAATAACTTTAGCTCTAAAATCAGTTGAGCGAGAAAAACACGCTATTGAGTTTAAGAAAGTGGTTAGCAAATCTTACAGATATCTTAATAAAGGAGATTACAAAAAAGCAAGAGAGGTCATAAGTCAAGGATTTGCTATTGCCGAGGACATTGAAACGTCAATCATATTAAGAATTCATCTAGGCAAAATGTATAAATATTCTCGCCAGTATAAAAGAGCCTCTAAAGAGTTCAAATCGGCTTTGTTCTTAGCAAAAGAAATTGAAAACCATGACTTTCAAGAAGTGAGTGAAGAATTGCTGGCTTCTTTGCCAGCTGCTAAAGAAAATTTTGAAGCCTTAATGGCCCGGGGCCGAAAGTTACTTGAACGTGGCAGAAACAAAAGTGCTGAAAACATATTCGAAAAATCGGCCAAAGCTGCTCGGACACCTGGTGAGTTAATGAGGCTTTATCTAGCTCAGGGACACAATAAACTGATTGCTAAAGATACTAAGAGTGGGCAGAGAGAAGTCAGAAAAGCTTTAATTCTATCGGGCCAATGCAATAACACGGCAATTGAAAAGATTATAAAACAACTCGAGAACCGGGTAACATCGGATCGGAATTACGATATCTTAAGCCCCGATGTCAGTACGGTTGCTTAAATGAGAGTAAAACAAGGAGAACTTAATGCAAAACAACGATTTAAATCTTATTAGAGGAAAAAATGTCATTGGGCTAGCAGTTCTATCAGCCAATGAAAACTTAGAACTCGGCATTGTAAAAGATCTATTAATAAGTTCCAATGGTAAGAAAACACTGTTTCTAATTACTTCTAATGGGAGCCATAAGAGTAGACGGATTATCGAACCCGCCAATGTTAGGAAAATCGACAATAAGACTCTAACTGTCAAAAGCAATGGAGAAATAAAGGCTATTGAAAGTATTCCGGCGTTTGAAGATTTGATGAGCAAGGAAAAGGATTTTAAGGGCAAGGTTCTGGTTACATCCGAGGGCAAAAAGCTGGGGAAAATCATAGAGTACTTACTAGATACCAGAAAGGCAGAAATTGTCAGCGTAGAAACAGTCAACTCTAAAAGCGAACCTAAATACTGGCGAATAGAAAAAGTGTTGAAGGTTAAGAGTAGCGAAGTAAAAGTATCGGGCTGTGAGGAAATAGCCTTGTTAACTGAAATAGGCTTCTCAGAAAGAGTTGAAAGTAACTCGGAAACAAAGGAAAAAGTAGGATCAGTTCAAGCGTTGTCCGGCAACGGAAAAACAATTAAAGAAGAGGATATTTCTTCGAGTGATGTCGGGCTAAAGATGGTTAAAGAGAGCCAACCCGAAACTCATGAAACTGATGATGCGAGAGGTAAAAAAGAAAAAGGAAGAGCAGAAGAAAAAGCAGAGGATAAGCAAGAAGAAAAGACGGCAGAAGTCGCTGAACAAGAAGAAAAACCTACCGAGGAAAAAGAGAAAGAGCAGACAGTAGACAATAGGCAGTTGACAGTGGAAGATAAAAAGCCAGAAAAAGCTGTTGAAAAAGAAGAGAAGCAGGAAGCAAAAACGGCTGAAGTTAAAGAAGAAACAAAAGAACAGACACTAGACGCTGGACCCTTGACACAGGAAAAACATAAAAAAGAAGAGAGTAAAGAAGAAACGGAAGAGTCTCAAGCTGAAGAAGAAGAAGAAGAAGAAGAAAGAGTAGAAGAATCCGCTTCTTCTCATAAGGACTTGAA
>JAUUWJ010000258.1 GCA_030589175.1 Actinomycetes bacterium | reverse complement strand
GGGCATGAGCGTGAGCTTTTAGAAGAGCAAGTGCCATCAATTAAGCGTGCAATAAAGCTTGATGGCCGGCAAGTATCCGACTTGGAGCTCATAGCCGTAGGCGCTTTTTCTCCTCTGGAAGGCTTCATGGGAAAAGATGATTATGAAAGCGTAGTGCAAAACATGCGCTTAGCGAATGGTCTACCGTTTTCTATACCAATTACACTGGCAGTTGAAGAAGAAATTGGTTTAAAGCTAAAGGAGGACAATGACGTTTTACTCCAAGATTGTGGCGGAAAGACTATTGGAATTCTTCACTTAAAAGAAAAGTTTAAATATGACAAAAAAAAAGAAGCTCAGCTTGTCTATCGTACGACTGATAACGCTCACCCCGGTGTTAATTATCTAAAAACCAGCGGAAACATTTTGTTGGGTGGTAAAGTTAGTTTGCTGGAACGGGAGCAGATGAGTTTTAGCGAATATTCATTGGATCCAGCAGAATCAAGAAAGCTCTTCCATGATAATGGCTGGAAGAGAGTTGTGGGATTTCAAACTCGCAATCCTGTTCACAGAGCTCATGAATACATACAGAAAAGTGCTCTTGAAGCTGTCGATGGGCTATTTTTACACCCCCTAGTCGGCGCTACAAAAAAAGGCGATATTCCGGCCGAGGTCAGGATGGAATGCTACAAAGTTCTGTTAGAGAATTATTACCCCAAAAATAGAGTAGTTTTAGGCGTTTTGCCGGCAGCTATGCGCTATGCCGGTCCAAGGGAGGCCGTATTTCACGCTATTATTAGGAAGAATTACGGTTGCACGCATTTCATTGTAGGACGCGATCACGCCGGAGTAGGGGATTACTATGGGTCTTTTGACGCTCATTATATTTTTGATGAGTTTGATATAGGAGAGTTAGGAATAGCCCCTTTATTCTTCGATTACACTTTTTTCTGCAAGATTTGCGGGAGTATGGCTTCTTATAAGACTTGTCCTCATGATTCTACCGAGCATATATCTCTTTCGGGAACTAAGGTAAGGGAAATGTTAAAAGCCGGAAAGCTACCACCAAAGGAATTTAGCCGTCCGGAAGTGGCCAAAATCTTGGTAGATTGGGCTAAGGCCAATAAGTAATGAATTAAGGGAAAATGATTTTACAGGTTTTTGCTATTGCCATAGCATTATTTTTTGCAATAAATATAGGGGCTAGCGGTTCGGCTGCTTCAATGGCTATGGCTTATGGCGGTCGGGTTATAAACAAAAAACTAGCCTTAATACTCATGGCCTTATTTGCCTGGCTGGGATCTGTCTTTGCCGGAAAAGCGGTAATAAAAACAGTAAGTAAGGGGATAATTCCCTCTGAGATATTACAGCTTGACGTGGCTCTAATAATAATAATTGCGGCTTCTCTAACCCTGTTCTTTGCAAATATCTTAAAAATGCCGCTCTCAACAAGTCAAGTTACCGTAGGAGCCATAGTTGCAGTAGGCATATATCACGGTGTATTAAATAACTTTATGACGGGAGTCATTATAATTTCCTGGCTGATAATTCCTGCAGTTTCCTTTGGGGCTTCCTTTTTTTTGGGCCGCTATATAGAACCGGTTTTTATGAAATGGTTGACTTCATTTAGATCGGAAGAGATATTTAAAAAAATACTTGGCTGGGTAGTTATTGCTGCAGGCTGCCTGGTTGCTTTT
>JAUUWJ010000171.1 GCA_030589175.1 Actinomycetes bacterium | reverse complement strand
TTTTTAAAGTTCTTAGCTAACCATTGATAACGTTCTCGACCGATACGCCCTATGTCTAAATCAGGCTCACTGGAGTCTAAAGCTACAATAGTCGCTTCTTCTAACTTTAAGATCCTATGTCTTGGCCCAAAAAGCTCTTCAAAGTGAACGTAACCGACATTTCGTGCGTCATGGTTGCCCGGAATAACAACGATATTCTTACACTCAAGCTTATCAATGAAAGCTTTTGCCGTTGTAAATTCCTGCCTAAAACCCATGTTTGTTAAGTCACCAGTTATTATTACAACGTCAGGATTAAGCTCGTTAAGCTCTTCAATAGCTCTTGTCATTAAATTCGTTATAAAGTAAGGGGAACCAGCGTGTATATCTGTCAAATGGGCAATTTGTAGCTTATGTGACTTCTTTGTTTTTTTGCTTTTGGCCATATTTATCTCAAACTTTTCGTGGGAACCGGCACTTTTCCTATGTTTTTCAGTGATTTAAGGCCCGTATCAATGGCGTCAAGCCAATCATAATCTTTATAAGTTATGATTTCGGGCTCACCTTTTATTTTGCCGAGTTTTGCCGCCCTGTCTATCGCATCTTGGTAATTGCCGATATTATCAATTAGATCGAGCCCTTTAGCCTGGCTTGCCGGCCAAGTTCTACCGGTTGCCAGCTTTTTCACTTCGGCCAGGTCTAGCTTTTTTCTGGCCTTAGCGACATCGTCAATGAATTGGTCGTAGATTACTTTAGCATAATTTTGAAGAATAGCCCGCTCCTCCTTTGTCAGAGGTTTCGAAGGATCTCCCATAGTTTTGAACTTTCCCTCTTTTATAATAGTTACCTTTATTCCCAGTTTTTTGTACAGTTCTTGCAAGTTTAGCACTTCGATAAAAACCCCTATGCTTCCTATATCAGCAGCCTTGGGGGCCCAGATTTCCTGCACAGGACTGATAACATAGTAAGCACCTGAAGCTGCTACATCGGCAACTGAGGCAACAATTGGTTTCTTTTTGGCCGCTTTAACAACTTCTTCGTAGATTTCCTGCGAAGCCGCAGGAGAACCGCCCGGGCTGTTAACCCTTAAAACGATAGCTCTAACATCATCATCTTCTACAGCTTCTTCAAGATCTTCGGTAAAACTCTCCGGGTCTACCGATCCATAATCAGCCAATAGTCCGCCTGAATCATAAGCGCTGCTAATAACACCTTCCAGCCTTATTACGGCAACCGCGTCTCCTCCAATTCCGGGAATGTCACGACCGCTGGCAAGCAAAGCGATTCCGATTATTGTTGCGACACAACTGAAAAGTAAAAGTAGGACAACAACAACTATTGCCAGTATTATCCAAAATCTATTGCTGTTTCTTTTATTTTGAGCTTTAGCTTTTTCTGTCATAGCTACCGATCTAGGTATCTACCTAAGTACCGAAACAAAACTGTTAGAAAATAATGACTGACTTTTGTTGCTTTGATAACCAATCTATCAATAAAACTACCCCGTTTTCAACTGAATGATTTTATCGTAAATATTTTCATACTCGCTGACCATCTTTTTGACACCGAATTCCTTAGCAACATGTTCGCGGCAATCCTCTGGGTTTATTCGATCAATCTTTTTTACCGCCTCAACCATTTGCTCAATATCTTCGACAATGTAACCTGTCTTTGAGTCCTCAATAATCTCCGGTACTGAGCCAAAAGGGAAAGCTATAACCGGCGTACCTGTTGCCATTGATTCAATCATTACCAGCCCAAAGGGTTCCGGCCACTGAAGAGAAAAAATAAAACCTTTTGCTTTTTTAAATAATTGTCTTTTTTCAGACTCCGAAACTTCTCCTTTAAATATTATTTGTTTGTTATCGATTTTCGGTGCCAATTTTGTTTCAAAATAAATAGAATCGGAACCGGGATCGATTTTTCCGGCTATGATGAGTTTCACGCCGGCTTTTAGGGCAACATCAACGGCTATATCGCTTCCCTTATTAGACGATATTCTGCTTAGATATACAAAATAATCCTCTTTTTCCTTACTAAAAGGATAGCTATTGATATCAATTGCATTGTACACATTGCCGACATAGTTCAAATCCTTTGGACCAAGCTTACGCTGTACCAAACTAATCGAGCTATAAAAAATATCTTTGGCATAGGTTTCGTAAAACGAATAGTTCACGTCTGTAAAAATTCCGTGCAAAGTGTTTAACACCGGAGTTTTAATAAAGCTGCCGAAAGCCACTCCTGTATATCCAGTATGCGAATGAATAATTTCAAAATTAGCCGCTTCTTTAAAAGCCTGTCCCGTGTGCAGTAAGTCAGGCAGTGGCTTACCGTAAAGAGTTCTTGGTGGCGGCGTATGGTAGTAAGATACTAATTTTGCCTTAGTTTTGGAATCACCAGTAGCAAACAGAGTGACGTCATGTCCTCTTTGCACAAGTCCTTCGGTTAAAAGATGGACTACTGCCTCTATCCCTCCGTACCTTCTTGGAGGAACCCTCTCCCAGACGGGAGCTATTTGAGCAATTTTCATGTCTACTTATCCCGGATAAATCTCTTCATTAAATCATACCCCTTAATAACCCCCGTTGACATTTTGCCCGCAATTTCTTCACTGTAACCGCCAGCTTTTTGATCACCGGGATAAATAAGATAGGGCACAGTCTCGCTTGTATGAGTTTTTAAGGAGATAGGAGTTGCGTGATCAGGTAAAAGCAATACTTTCGTCTCTTCTAAATCCAGGCTCTCGAGCATAGTGCCCACCAAGCGCTCATCAAAATTTTCTAAAGCTTTAATTTTTTCTTCAATGTTACCAGTGTGTCCAGCCTCATCCGGAGCTTCCACATGAACGTAGACAAAATCATTTTCTTCAAGAATATCTAGAGACGCCCTAGCTTTTCCTTCATAATCGGTATCAAAA
>JAUUWJ010000093.1 GCA_030589175.1 Actinomycetes bacterium | reverse complement strand
GTATATCCCAACGAAAAGTTACCGGCAACATCTCTTCACTATTCTCAAAATAATATAGGCCCAGCCTGGCTTCATTATCGCCAAACAGACCTTGGTGGGTAGGGTTCGAAACAACTTCGAAATCACCAAATAAACCTTTTGCTAGCAATAACCTTTTTTCCATACTGTAATTTTCAATTCTTTTGTATTTTTCTAAGTAGTCTTCTGCTACTTTACCTTCAAGAACTAACAAATCGCCTAAAGGAGTACTTTCATAAACGCCGCCTTCTTTTTCCCAGAATTTGAAATCATACATATACGATTTATATTCAGAAGGAGACGTATGAATTATGGCTACGATATCTCCGTTCTTTAATCTTTCTGTCTTGCTTTTGGTGACTTTGCAAATCTCTATGAAATGATTGCTCACACCAACGTTCAGTTTGAGTTTTTCTTTTCCTACTTTTAAGCCGTCTTTTTCAATATCATGAAGAGAGTCACACAATTCTTTTAGAGGTGGCGCCCTTTTCAGCTTTGCGACCAGCATGCCGCAAGCGTTTGGCTTTATTTGAGGAAAGGCAAATGACCTTGAGACTTTTTCTTTTGACGGCCAACGAATAAGACATCCGTAACTGAACCCGGCTTGCCATCTTTCCTTATTTCTAGTTATACCGCTGTCGGGAGTTGCTACGGCAAAAACGTTTTGTGTGTCTACTCCACGTTTCTTTAGCGACCAGATTATTTTTCCCAATCCGTAACGCAGATTTAGCTTGGCTACTATGTCGCTTGCATCCTTGTAGCCAAAATCGATTATTTTACTAGTTGCTTCATCAAGCAATTCAAAATAACCCATATCAATAATTTGTGCTTTAATTTTATACTAAAGGCTTAAAAAGTAAATATATAGTTGATTGCTCTAATTTACCCAAACTTTTGCAGTAAAATCGGTTATTTAAAAATTTATTTTTATACATTTTTTAGTTTTCTTGAAACGATTTACCTTTTTTCTTTAGCGCTTACGGATACGGCGCCAACTTCTCCGCCGACGAGCGGTTTTATTTTGGTTGTTTTTACTTTCACTTTTTCAATCTGTGAAAAATTTTCAATCAGACTTTTTCCGATATCTTGGGATAAGTTCTCCAAAAGTTCGTACCTTTTTGCTTTAAAAATCTCTTTTACCTTAGAATAAACTTCGGAGTAGTCAAGAGCAGCGTTTAGATCGTCTTTTAGGTCGTCTTTTGTGTAGGCATATTCAACATCTATATAAAAGTTCTGGCCCCTCTCTTTTTCCTCCCCTAAAACGCCGTGATGTCCATACAACTTTATTTCTTTTAGGTAAACTTTATAACTCTTCATAAAAGCGAGGCACCCTTGATGCAATAGAGCATACTATTTCATAATTAATAGTCTTTAATATTTCAGCCAGGTAATCTGCGCTAATCTCCAAACCATTTTGTTTGCCGATTAGAACCACTTTATCGCCTTCCTTTGCCTTCACTTCGTTAAGATCGACCATAAACTGGTCCATGCATATCCTTCCTACTTGCTTTACTTTTTTTCCTCCAATTAGCACGCAAGTATCTCCTGATAAAACTCGGCTGTAACCGTCAGCATAGCCCACCGGCACAGTCCCTATCACACTGTCTTTTTTCAAAGTGTAAGTCGCACCGTAACTTACTGAATGCTCAGCCTTATAATCTTTTACAAAAGACAATTTTGATTTTAAGCTTAAAGCCGGCTTAAGCTTAATCTTTCCTTTTGTTGCCTCTGAAGGTTGTAGGCCATATAAAGCTATGCCAATACGTACCATTTGCAGTCGGCTGCCCGGATATAAAATTGTTGCCGCACTGTTTGCAGCGTGATTTAGTTTGTATGAAATGCCCTGAGCCGCCAAGCTCCTAATAACTCGGTTAAAAGTTTTAAGCTGTCTTTTTGTATTTGGATTGTTAGCAACATCTGCAGTTGCCAGGTGAGTAAATACTCCTTCAACTTTAATGTTCTTACTTTTTTTAATCTCCTTAACAAAAGCTGCTATTCTTTCGGGTCTTAGCCCAATTCTACCCATTCCGGTATCGACCTTTACGTGAACATTTATCTTCTTTTTGAATCTATTTAACGCTTTTATCTGTTCGTCTGCATAAACAGCAGGAATTAAATTGAGCTTTACTATCCTGGACGCTTTTTCTTTTTCAAATCCGATCAGAAGATGTATAGGCGCTTTTATGCCTGCGTTTCTTAGCTGAGAAGCTTCATCTATTGTTGCTACTCCAAGGCGGTCTGCTCCGGCTTCCAATGCCGCTTTTGACACTTGTACGGCTCCATGGCCATAACCGTCTGCTTTAACTACTGCCATGAATAACGCTTTAGAATGCAGCAATTTCTTTATTGTTTTTATATTATGCTTGATATTATCTAAGTTTACTTCTGCCCAAACCCTCGGATAGCTTGCCATTTAAACCTCTAGTCTCTTGAAAGCCTTTTTTAAGTATTTAATTATGTCGGTTGCTATTAAATAGTGCTCACTCATTTCTTTTGCTGCTATATCTCCTGCCATTCCATGAACAAAGCTACCGGCAACCGCTGCCTTTTCAGCTTCCATTCCTTGAGCTATGAAAGCAGCTATTATTCCCGTAAGCACATCTCCGGTACCTGCCGTTGCCATTCCAGGATTAGACGTCATGTTTACAAATAGTTTTTCTCCGTTATGAATAATAGTATAGCGCCCTTTTAGCAAAGTCGTGACTTTTTCGAACACTAATTTTGATGCTGCCTTAAATCTGTCTTTTTCAATTTCAAAAACACTTAATCCTGTTAAAACCGAAAGTTCGCCGGCATGAGGCGTTAATACAAAATCTGCCTTTATCTTCTTTAATATGTTCTTGTCCTTTGCTATTGCCTTTAAACCGTCCGCATCTACTACAACCGGCCTTTCTATTTTCTTCAAGAAGTCGATCGCAAAATCCAAGGTTTCTTTGTTCAGGCTAAGACCCGGACCAAAAGCAATGCTATCGTAATCTTTTGCCAGTTCAACAATTTTACTAACATGATATTTTTTAAATATCCCATCAGTATCTTTGCCTACTCCCTTTACAATAATTTCAGGTGATATTTTTTCTTGCATTAAAGTTTTTATTTTTTGCGGAACAACGAGCGTAACGTATCCAGCCCCGGCCCGATATGCTGCAACTGACGTCATTACCGGAGCACCGCTAAACTCAGCTGATCCCGATATAACAAGGACAGTGCCAACTGCTTTTTTGTGAGTCAAAGCTGCTCTCTTTGGCAGCATTTTTTTTACTTCATTCTCAGTTACAGCAAAAGCCTGGGCAAATTTAAATGCTATTGCTTGTTTTACTCCAATTTCTGCTACTACAATATTTCCGGCATAGTCAGGCCCTTTAGCAGTCAAAAGACCTCTTTTTAGGCAAGTAAAACATATTGTTTTATTTGCAAATACAACTTTTTTTTCTTCAACCTCTCCTGTTGTAGCCTCCAGGGCCGACGGTACATCAGCCGATATTGTGTAAGCATTACTTTCGTTTATCAATTCAATGTAAGTGAGCTCATGTTGTCTTACAGGGGGTTTAAAACTGAAACCGAAAATTGCATCTACTATAATTTCAGAGTTTTTAATTAGGTTTTCGTGATCTTTTTCTGCAATGATTTCTTCCGAGAGTTCTTCAAACGCATTGAGAGCGGCTTTAGAATATTTCTCCTTATCATAAAGAGCTATTACTTTTACTTCTATACCTTCTCTATTTAAATACCTTGCTGCAGCAAAACCGTCTCCGCCGTTGTTGCCCCGGCCACATATTATTGTCACTAGCCCCTTCGGCTTTTTTTTCAAAACTTCTTTGGCTAAAGCTCTGCCGGCTTTGTCCATCAATTCATCAATAGTGAATTTTTGCCGCTTTATCGCTTCCTTTTCTAAATCCAGCGTGCTTTTAGCATCGCTTATGCAAATCATGCCTATCTCCTAACAGCAATTGCGGTTGCCACTGCACTATTGTGCGTAAACGAGAGGCTGACTAAGATCTCTTGTATCTCTTCAGAGTCAATTAAATTTTTTGCACTGTTCATAAGCTCAATTCTAGGAGAGCCGCTTTGAGTCTTAGTTACTTCTACATCTCTCCAACCGATACCTCTTCTGCCTGTTTTAAGAGCTTTTAAAACCGCTTCTTTGCTAGCAAAACGCACCGCAAAGTGTCTCGACGGCTTTTTGCGGCTTAAGCAATAACTTTTTTCTTTTTCAGTAAATACTCGATGTATAAGCCCGGGGTGCCTATTCATTGCGTTCTTAAAACGCTCAATTTCTACAATATCGACACCCATACCAGCGATAGAATTTAAAAC